>CAYXGH010000120.1:0-4692 GCA_964464485.1 uncultured Nitrososphaera sp. | reverse complement strand
CCCAATTAATGATAATAGTATAAGAGATAGGCTTGACATTTTTTCGGATGTTTATTAGCTCTGAAAATCTTACCTTTAACATTATTGGATACATCATCATCAAGAGAACCAGGGCTATGGGAATTGATACATTTGCAAATTCTACTTCAGCTAGAAGGTCTGCAGATAAGGGGAAAAAGAATCCAAGTACCGTTCCGGCTATTATGCAGACTGCAACCCAGACTGAGAGATACTTGCTAAAGAAGTCAAGCTCTTTTTCATAGGCTTTCATGTTTTGTCAGACTCGCTCCTTTTCCTTAATAAGGGCGGCCATTATATACCCCTCTGATGCCAATGCCATTAGAAAAATCCAAATTCATAACTAGGATACGATATGTGAATGAGTCAAGATAGGTTCATTTGGCCTTGGGTGAGGCTATGACCAAGGAAGAAACAGGGAGACCAATCAGAACAGTACTCGCAGCAATAGACGGCTCTGAAAAGTCCCTTGAAGCTGCAGACCAGGCGGCATCAATAGCAAAAGATAACGCCGCACTATTGATAATTGCAAATGTCTTGAAAACAGAACCTTGGTTCTATGGAAAAAGACCGTATGAATGGGGTTCGCCAGATGAGATCAACAAAGCCTATGCAAAACAAAAAGAAGAAATACAGAAAATCCTGGACACTGTAAAAGAAAAGGCAGAGAAAATGGATGTCCGTGCAAGATCAGAAATCATCTTGTCGCCTCAAACTACAAGTGCGGCAGCTGCCATCGTCAGGTATGCTGAAGATGAAAAGGTAGACTTGGTCGTGGTTGGAACGCGTGGAAGGTCAGGTTTAACACGAATGCTACTTGGCAGCGTTGCAAGCGGAGTAGTGACCTATGCTCATTGTTCTGTGCTTGTCGTAAAATAGGTTGAATTACTCGATGGATTATGATCTTTACCTAATATCATAGTGCCACTTTTCTTCTAGATCTTGGGTATTTTTGACATGACCTTATCATAAACTGACTGACTATTTTTCCTTCAGTAAGCTTCTTCTTTTGGTACCATAACGTTGACTTGTTAATGCCAAGTCTTCCCCTATCAGCTGGTCACACACAATAAAGTATCAATATTGAATGTGTGAGATGAAAAATGAAGGCAATAAAAGCAGTTGAGGTATCTGATCGGGTCCAGCAGTAGCGTTGCATTTCTCCCCGCTTGTTTGAAGCGGGAAGTTGACATTGGCAGGAGTAGTCTTTCTTGGCAAAGCGAAAATCAAAGTTCGTTTGCTTATCCATTCTGTGAAGAGCCTTCATCGCCGGATGGCACAGAAAGCAGGTCGGTTTTCAAAAAGGAGATGATATTGAGTGGCAAGTTTGACTCCAGTATAATGGCTCCAGCTGTGTCGCTCCCTGCATCCATATAGCAGTGGCGATAGGAAATTTGATGAAATGCTACACAGTATATGGACTTTTGCAGTGCTTATAATTCAATAAGAAAAAGGTGGTAACAGCTCAAATGGAGCATGATAAGTGCAGAAAAGGAGCAAAAGGGCAAATGAAAATTAGGTTTAATTGATACTGACACCATGCCATATCCTAGTTCGGCAGGTACTTTCCCAGCACTTACACGGTCTAAATTTTCTTTTTCAATGCCACTGCAACTGCCGCAGCAGATGCGGCAAAGCCGCCGTACGCAAGATAAAAGTTGTATGGCAACATCAAGGCAGATCCAATAAACAATGCAGAAGCAAGTATACTTGCTGCAAGCGCGCTATTATTTTTCTCATATCCGCCGCGGGGTCCCATTGTTTCAAGGTATGTCTTTAACAGCGGCGCAACATTTACTGAATCCTGAATTCCCTTTGCAAACCTCTTTGCAGTTACTTTTACTTCCTCTATGTAGGCGTCACGTACAAGTCCCTCTTCTTCAAGCAGGCCTGCAAGCACCTTGACAAACTGGAATGATACCTTATGGTGGTAATAGATGCCTTCAAGAATAGAAGACATACGCATGTAGAGTGCAAGGTTCTTTGGCAGTCGGAAAGGAAATCGGCTCATCGTCTTGTTTGCAAGGTCTACCAGCGCCTTTACCTCCATCCTGTCGACCTGCCTACCATGCATGGATTGGATGCTGAGTGCAATGCCTCGCTCAACTATGTAACGGTTCACGGTGGGCTCAAGTGTCCCAAGTTCTATCAGTACATTGACAGTCCTCTCGGGGTCCTTATCTATCAGGCCAAGGTAGAGGCGGATAAGTCGTATGCGCGTCTCGCTGTCAAGCCTTCCCACCATTCCAAAGTCGTACAGTATCAGGCGGCCGTCGTCTGCAACTGAAATGTTTCCTGGATGCGGATCTGCATGGAAGATATTGTGACGCAGAAGCATCTTGAAGAATAGTCTATGTACGCGCACTACAAGCTTTTCTCTATCGATCTCTTTTTCATCCAGCTTTGGAATGTCAGTTATCTTGACGCCTGGAACATATTTCATTGTAAGCACATGTTTGGTAGTCCTCTCCAAGAATATGTCCGGTATTATGACTGACGGATCGTCTGCTAGATTGCGCTTGATCGTAAGCAGGTTCTTTGCCTCTATGCGGTAGTCCATCTCCTCATGTACCGTCTCGATGAACTGTGCCATCATGCCTTCTGCCGAGAATCCCAGATTCGGATCGATAAACCGTGTTGCAAGAGGCAATATCTTTTTCATAACGTAAATGTCGTCTTCAATTACTCTTTCAATATTTGGCCTAGACACCTTGACTATGACTTGCTTACCATCATACTTTGCCAAGTAGACCTGTCCAAGGCTTGCCCCAGACAGTGGAGCAGTATCAAACTCTTCAAATGCATCCTCTATCCTGCCTAGCTCGTTTTCAATTACTGGCTTTACATGCGAAAACAGAGCAGGGGGGACATCATCCTGCAATTTTGAGAGCACTTCAAGGTAGGGCTGCGGCAAAATGTCTGCCCGGGTTGAAAGCCATTGGCCAAGTTTGATGTATGATGGCCCAAGCTCAATGAACGTTTTGAGCACCTTACGAGCATGCTTACGGTACTTTTCTTCGTCGATATTTTTGCCCTCATGCTTGACCCATTCGCGCCTGTCACGCCGCAAATTTATTACAATGGGCAAAAGCTTGAGCACTACCTTAGCAACATGCAATTTTGAAGGGTGCGGATAGACTGATGCCTCTTCGATAAAAGTCGTGTCCTCTTTTCTGATCGAGGCCGGGCTCTCCATAGAGCTTACTCACTCCTTTTCTTTTTCAGCGAGTTGGTCATTTTGAAAACAAGGTTGCCTGCAGCAGAGCCGGCGATGTATCCAGCCAGAACTGCGTCGATGACAGCATCCTTTGTGTTCTTACCCTCCTTTTTGCGCATATTGTAGACCGTTGTGCCTAAGCGCCTGCCGACTATGAATGCGGTTGTAGCACCTGCTAAGTACTCTGGTGCATCCACAAGCAGATGCCCAAGGGGGTTACTTGATGGATCCACTGTGTCCATGTGCACACTGTAATGAGTATCATATTCTCTGATGTGAAGGACGCCATAGCGGTATTGCCTCATGGCTCCTTTCTTGCTGCCAAGTGGAGTCTCTTTGAGGTCAATTATCGGCCTGACGGCCTTAGGCACAATGATGTTGCCGTCGCCATCAATGAACTCCACGTATCAAAGGATACGTCAATCTGATATAAAATTAACGAATAGATTTAATCGCTAGATGATATCTGTAAAGATATGAAAAGTGTTAGAGTAATTGAAAGTAGCAGGATCTATTCTGGGGGCATCAATCTTAGGAAAGATAAATTCTCGCTAAATGGCAAGATTGTAGATAAGGAAATTGTCGTACATCAAAACTCTGTCGGGATAGTGGCACTCAGAGATAGCAGCGTTATTCTCGTTACTCAGTACCGCCGCGCGGCAAACAAAGTGCTGTTAGAGATTCCGGCAGGCAAGATAGAAAAGAATGAGACACCAAGAGAGGCAGCAGTTCGTGAAATGGCAGAAGAGATCGGCTATGCCGGCACTCTCAGACCGCTGTTGAAATGGTACCTTGCTCCAGGCTACTCTACTGAGTTGATGCATGTATTTGTTGCTACAAACCTGAGAGAAATAGCGAGAGGTCTTCTCGATGACGACGAGAATATTGGGATAAGGAAGTTAGGATTGAGTGCGGCAATCAAGAAATGTCTTAATGGCAAGATTAATGACGCCAAGACCATTGCGGCATTGCTAGCCTATTACAATCAGTCCAAATCAATCAGCTGATAACCTTTTTCCTTGCGTCCTCTAGGAGGCTAGTCCTTTCAATTACCAAGCATTAGTGCTTCAAGTTGCCTATTGCTGCCTCTGCATATAGTCCTCGTTGGTAAATGGCTCATTATGATAAGCTCGCTCGTCTTGGTCTATAGGTTCCTTTGTCTTGATGATAAGATGAATGAACTTTGCCGCTGGCTCGCCTTTGGAATTCGTCTGCAGATAGGAGACACAAAACACTGACTGGCAAGAAACCTCTCCTATATGCCTCGACGGATATGTTTGGCAAGGTATCTTCCTTATCCTCCAGCGGCCGCTTTTGCCACTTTTTCTTTTCAGCACCTACATATTCACAGCTTTTTCAACAATAAAGAATTCCATGGACTCAGCAGAGCTGAAATGTCTGCATGCCTCAAACAGAGCATGGAATCAAGCTGGGCAGCTCAAGTATTGGGTCCACAT
>CAYXGH010000119.1:0-4698 GCA_964464485.1 uncultured Nitrososphaera sp. | reverse complement strand
TTTTTTCGCCCTTCTGCGATCTGGGCTGCTGTCCAGATCCACATTTTTTCCATTTCTCTTGGTGCGAGCATCATTTTCGCATGATACCTCTTTCACTTGATGCTTGAGTGAAGTATTTTAAAGTTAGAAAATGAACTATTTCAATAGTGATTTTTCTCTGATTCGGAATTACTGAATTACTTTGAGATGTGTGTGATTTTGCCGATGTCGGCAAATAAGTCTCTCTTCTTATCACTCCCTCACATCTCCCAAAAACGATATTATTAATAGGATGGGCAGAAAGAGGGAAGTACTACGCCAATCCAGTAACGTATCTGATCATAGGTGCCGTTCTTGTTTACTGGCAGAGTAAAGTTATACTCTCTGCCAGAAGATGTTTTAATACGAAGAAAATTAGAAACTATCGCCCTGCCAAACATATTTGTTACCAGTGTCTCTATCCCTTTTCTAAGCACAAATTCTGCAATATCGGAATACCATATGTAAAAGCTCTCTCTCTTCAAAAGCTCCTCTGCGCTCAACCTTGCCTGCGAGCGTATTTTTGAAGGATTTGGATCTTTTAGCAGGACAAGATATGGATATGGTGCAAGGCCTGCAACGTAGCCCAGATCTGCAAATTTTGTTAGAAAGCTCTTCTTAGTGATTATGATCCTGCTTGTGGTAAAGTCCAAGTAGTGATTCCTTGTCCACCCACCCTTCTCTTCAGAACTTATTCTAAGTATTACTTCTTCGTAGTTATTTCTTACGCACCAGTCGATAAAGACTCTGATCTTTTCAGAATCAGACTTGGTGTTCAGTCTTTTCTTTGATTCTTTGAGAAATTTTTCAAAAAGTTCCGAGTCCATGGTGGCTCCTCTGCATGCTCTCCTTCTCTTGCAAAGATAATAAAAAGGATGATGGGTGGCTGGCTGGATTTTTGCCTACGGTCTTGCCCAGCCAATTCCCGCAGGGATATTCTCAAAGCCAGATGTTGCCAGCAGAAACACCCATGCAGTAAATACGAATGGACCAGTAAGTGCGGGCAGTCCCCATTGTCCAAAGAATCTCTGCAGAGCAGGCATCACAAAAGAACAACCTATCGCAGCAAAAATAGCCATCATGAATGACTGCGGTGTGAGCGGTATAAAGCTCGTAAGAGCTATCATGACCAGCACTTGGTTGAAACCGTGAAGCCCCAGTCTTATCTCATCAGTAGGCAACTTGGTAAGAATTGCCATTGATACGCCAATGCCTGAACCCAGAAGCGCCATCAAGCCTGCCAAGTAGAGAGGCGAATTTTCGTCCCATTGCGCAGTATATGCATTGGTCCACCATGGCCTGCCCTCCTGCACCCCTTCTATCATTGGTGCAAGTTCAAAGGCAAGCGTAAGGCCGACTACCCAGAATATGCCTGTCCTCCAGTCTCCTACAAAGGTGACTTGTGAGACGCCTTTTAAAGTCGCTCTCATGAACTCCCCCACAGTCCACTTGAATTGCACTACCTGATTCGGGTTTCCACTTTCAGATACTACCTCCTCCTTAGCAGGTGGTGGGGGCTCTGGCCATATGTCATGGCCGAACCTCTTGCTGGCGTACATTAGGGCCCATGTCGTGAAGATGAATGACGACGTAAAGCCTGGGATAGCCCACCCTTCGGCTATTCCACCAGTACCTACAAACATGTCTCCCATTAGGTGTGCCATTGCCATCCATGTGAACGCAGTTATCGCTGCCCCAAAGACAGATATGAACAATGTGGCCTTGTTTGCCTTGACAAACGGTCCTGACCAGAATGCCATTCCAGTAAGTATTGAGTTATAACCGAACAGACCGAACGTGACTAGGCCATAGTCAGCTCCTGCCAAAATAGCAATCGCTGCCCCTATCAAGCCTGAAAGCACCATCATAGCACCAGCCTTTCTTGAAGCGAGGAAGACTCCTCCCAGTATCAGTATGCCTGTTATCGGAGAGCTGAAGAGTGGTACCTCAGAAATACCATTGAAGAGAGTGAAGAAGAAATCTATAATTGGTTCTCCAGTGGAAAAGGTCGGAATAGCCATTGGTTTTGGATTTTAGGATTATGGAGTTTAACATTTGTAGAATACATGTATTTATTAACAACAGCCAGCTAAAAATTTAGCCGATGTCGGCAATAATTCCTCCGACAATCTACTCTCAGGCCAGAATTTTTTCTTATTAAAGAGAGACTTGCATCTAAAGATTAATGTAAAGATCCCAGTGAATGCACTCACACTTGATAGTGGACACAATCAATGCTGCAATTGAGCCTCTATTTAATATTGTGGAAAGCAACATCAACGTAGCGGCGCCAACAGGCATCCTTCTTTTGGGATTTGTAACAGGCTTGCGTCATTCAATTGAAGCAGATCATGTCGCAGCGGTGCTTTCAGTTGTTGCAACAAACCACAAAAATATCAAGCGTGCTTCTATGCTTGGTGCAATATGGGGACTTGGTCATACTGCCTCACTTTTTCTTGCAGGACTCGTGGTATTGCTGCTTGCAGTCAATATCAGCGAGACGGTAAGCAGCAGTCTGGAATTTGGTGTAGGCATAATGCTGCTATTCCTAGGTGTTACTACTCTTACGGGATGGAGTATCGGCAAGTTCTTAAAAGGACTGCGACATCAAAAGTCATCATCATCATCATCACACAAGCACATCCACCACCACCATCAAGACAATGTTGTCCATTCGCATGGACATGTTCATGATGCTGAACACGGACATGGACACAAGTCACTCATTGTGGGTATGGTTCATGGGATGGCTGGAAGTGGAGCATTGCTGCTTATAGTACTGTCAACCATCAATTCCATACCTCTGGGGTTGGCATACATAGCAATCTTTGGAGCAGGTTCTATTGGAGGCATGGCTGGAATAAGCACACTCATGGGGATACCCTTTGTCAAACTTGCCAATTCAGCAAGGGTTAGCCTTCTACTCAGATATGCTGCCGCAATAACAACGCTTGCAATAGGCGCAGGGATGATGTATGATTTGGTCTGGATAGATCAGATATTCGCTTCATAAACATAACAAGAATAGACCTCATCTTTAAGACCTTGTCACTTACTTGGTCTACATCTTTAATGCTGTGGTATAACTTCTTGTGGATCTATAGCTAGCGTATTTTTGATGCTGATACTATTCGATAGAAAAAGCGTCTGGCGAAGCAAGTCATAATTAGTATATCTAAATCTCCTCAAAAAAACATCTATTACTTAGCATTTGTCATATACATTTAGCAGTGACATCATTAATGCTTGATAACATTGATGAACTAATTCTTTCTGCGTTGAGCAAAAACTCAAGACAAGACAGCAAAGAAATCTGGGACTTCCTCAAAGGTTACGGTTACAACCCTATGGAGGGAGAGATCGAATCAAGAATTACTAGGCTAGAAGCAGAGGGGATCATAGCTGGCTACACAATATCGGTTGACACCACGAAGATTAAACGCCGCGTGGTAAGGGTCGTGCTTGTAACGTTTAGGACATCGCAGCATCTTCCCAGAAGGCTTGAAGGTCTGAAGAAATATTTAGCTGACGCACCTTTTGTACTGTATTCTGGCAGGACAAGAGGCGGATATGATTGGATATCTATACAATCGTTTCCATCAGAAGAAATGGCTGATGAGGAAAGTGATATTTACAGAAACCTATTTGGAGACATCATACAATCATACGAAGTATATGATTTTATACCAACCAAAGATCCCTCATTGCATTCTCTTGCATACACTCCTAAAGATTACAAAAAATTCCTAGATGAGTGGGTTTCCCCGTTCCTTCCAAGGTAAGCTGACTGTCTGGCTGGCGGGCTACGAGCCAGGTTTTCTGTTTTTGAAGCGTATACTCTCATCGATAAGCGAGTGAATCTTCAACCTTATGCCCATTAGGAAGTTGATTATTTCTGCTCTCTGATCCGGCTCTATAGTTGTGTGAACTTCATTTATCAAATTATCAACTCTTGCCAGTGTAATTTTGAGAGTAAGTGATGCTTTTTTTGCTATGGCCAAAGATCTTGATTCATCATTTGCAGAAGTAATTATTTTGTTAAATGTTTCTTCTTCCTTTAGTGTCATTTTCAATTCCCGGATCTGTCTTACAGTTAAATTGTTATTAACGACTTCACTAACTATCCTTTTCTGCTTGTCGTGAGGGATTTGCACTATTTCTATAGCTTGGCTTACGTTAAGCGAGTTGCTCATTATCTTGTGCTTGATTTCATCTGGCAATTTGAGCAGCTGCATATGGTGCGAGACATATTCTTCGCTTTTGCCGATTTTTCTGGCAAGTTCGCTTACTCCACCCCAGCCAAAGTCAATGATATATCTCCTAAAGGCCTCGGCCTCTTCTATGGGATCCATTGACTTTCTTTGAATATTCTCAGTAAGCTGAATTTCATATGCTTGCTTGTCAGATAATTCCCTTATCTTGGAAGGGATGAACCTCCATCTAAGAGTCCTGCATGCCTGAAACCTCCTGTGGCCTGCAACAATTTCAAATCCATGCTCAAGAGGCCTTATTAGAATGGGCTGCAATAGGCCATGCTCTCTTATGCTATTGACCAATGTCTCACAATCTAGATGAGATCTCTGAAATTTATCTCGTATAGCGAATTGAGATGGACGAATCATTTTCATCTCTATTTGTTCAACTACGCTTGAATCGACAAATTCCATTGCGTTTACATCC
>CAYXGH010000118.1:0-4736 GCA_964464485.1 uncultured Nitrososphaera sp. | reverse complement strand
CCATCCACAGAAGTTTTATAAGCTTGATTGCTTCCTCAAGCCTTTCGAACCTCTCTTGATTTGAGGGCCAGCTAGTTCCCGCCGGCACCTCATTTAACGACTCGCCTCTTCCAAGCCCGAGAAAGACCCTGCCAGGGAACATGTATCCAAGCGTAGCAAAGACCTGCGCCACGACTGCAGGGTTGTAACGTAAAATTGGAGCAGTAACCCCCGTACCCACTACTATCCTATCTGTTTTGGCAAGCGCTGCCCCAAGCCAAGGCCAAGCGGCGCCGCCTGCAGCCCCAGTGTGCCACCAAGGCATATAATGATCGCTTGACCAGCACTTCTCGATGCCGTATCGCTCCATCATGATAACATCGTTCAAAAGATCAGTAGGGTTGATCTGCTCATGTGGCGCTTGAATGCCAAATCTTACCATGAACAGTTCCAGACAAAATATCTATTATGGATTGCGTCATGCTAGGATGTAGAGGAAATTTATAAAAACACACTTATTCTATAAGAGCTACGTCATAATGTTTCATGTCATCTTCAACAGCAGGCAACAACGAGTTGAGATGCAACGAGTGTGGCATCACATTTACAACAGTTCAAGACAAGGAGCAACACATGAAGTTAGAACACAAAGAAAGCAAGGGTCCTTCAGGGGTCAAGTAGGCAGATAACGCTCAAAGTAATCACGGACGGCAGGCTCCCAGCCTCTTCAGGTTTGACAGGTTCCTCTGAAAGAAAAAAAGTTATGTGTGGCTCGGGCACTGCGTCAAGCCTCTTGTCTTTTATTTTGGTCTCTCAAATGCTTCTTGGTTCATGCCACTTACATGAAGAGGATTTCTACCCATGATCAGAAATTAACGCGCGTGAACTTGATCTAGATGTTGACCCGTCCTATTCAGCCTGCCGCTACGTGAAACAATTGCATCCATTCCATTCTGCTTTTTTGCTAGTGCAACTCACCGTTCAAATTCAATCTTGAAATGACCATGACTTATTTTAGGCAGAGGTATGTTTTGAGTGAAAGCCCACCAGTTATTGTCCTTTTCGTTCACACTCAGAAACTCGGAATCATGATTTAATAAAAATATTAAATGATCTTCAATTTAAGAAAACCTATAGCGGAAGGTGAGAGAACATATTGTTATTTGCTTGCTTGTTCTTTGATTCTTTCTTTCTGCTCGCTAGTGCCGTAGCCTCGCTCTGGGTCAAATGATGCATTTGTTGCCGGGCCTGCCCCGCCTTTTGTTTCAGGATTCTTTTTCATATCTTTGCTTGACATATACTGCATATAGTTTGTCACACATTGTAATTATCAGTTAGCTTTTCATTAAGGGAAAGGATTAGTATCATATATAGATCATCATGGAATTTGACCATGTTGTCCGGAAAAGGAAAATGATAAGGAAGTACCTACCCAACAAGATTCCAGATAGGATAATCAGCAAGCTGGTAAAGAACGCCAGCAAGGCGCCAAGTGCTGGCCACACTCAGGTGCAGGAGTTTATCATTGTAAGAGATCCTGCAACAAAGAAAAAGCTGAAGCAGGCTTCTGTAAACCAAAAGGCTATTGAAGATGCACCAGTATTGATAGTAGTCTGCTCAAACACCTCCCGCTCGGTAGGACGCTATGGTCAACGCGGGAGAGATTTCTATAGTATCATAGATGGGGCATTTGCATCAATGCTCATTTTGCTCACTGCAGTAAATGAGGAAATAGGCGCAGGGTTTGTGGGCGCATTTGAAGATGACAAGATAGCAAAGATATTAGAGCTGCCAGAATACGTAAAACCTATCGGTATAATTGCACTAGGATATCCTGACGAAAGTCCTACCAAGCTGGAACGGATCCAGAACGAACAAATTGTGCACTATGAGCGCTGGTAACTGATAGCTAAGTAAGGCAAAGTATTTATCACAGCCATTAGGCCCTTAGCATGGAGCTCTGATGCTCTGACTATAGGCTCTTGCTCTCCTATAGTGATGAGATTTATCCCCAGAAAATGAAAATATTGTCACGTCAGATGTAGCTGTCCCTATAGATGACTAATTCGGTTGTAGATGGGTCTCGTCCTTTGCACAAGAGAAAGGGCTTCTACTAGAAGATGAGGATGAATGATGGTCTAGCTTGATTGCAATTTTTCTGCATTTTAGTCTTGCATTACTCTGGACTAATCTGATTCCTGTGTGGCATCGGCTCCCTAATCAGCACATTCTGCTTTTCAGGGGCCTACGTCTAATGAAGTTTAAATTTCTATTATTCTTTTCTTAGTTGTTGTTCTGCGCATAGTCATAGCTTTTGACTTTTGCAATCCTGATTCTAATCTAATATGTCATTAAACCAAACTGCAATAGGAAAAGTGTTATCACTGCTTTTGTGCACAATATTACATGGCAGAATCAACAACTCCATCAGGATACAACTACACATGCAATGAATGCGGGGCTTCTTTTGAAGCGATGGAAGATCTAACAAAGCACTACCGGCAGGATCATCCACAGTCGCAGTAAAATTCACAACGGGTCGAGGGCTGAAGAAATGCATTAGGGGATTCTACAAAGGAAAAATGAGTGCTGAACAACGTTCTTAAATCAAGCTTCTACAAGCTTAGAGAATCGGTAAAAGAGTGTTGATAAGACTGATTCATAATGCTGCAATGGATCGTGTGCTCTAATGAAAGAATAGCTACAACATAACTTGGTCAATCAGAAGAAGGATGTCAGTCAGGACCTTGGCGGACGAGGAGACTTGAGGTTGTAACCACTACTATCCTCAATGTTTAACGCATTTGCACACATGAGACATTATCTTAGGTTGCGTTGCAAGGAAGTTGTTGTTTCGCGCCAAAAACTAAAAGATCATAGCGCTAGTTGATACTGTACCGGTAGCAATAGGCATTGGTGGCGGTACGATTCAGCTGATCTCAGGCAGCCGGTCTTGCCACGGACGGCGAGTCAGACATTGACCCAAGCAAGCCAAATTTTTTACAGAGTATTCAGTACCATTTACCATGATTGCAGGCCTGCTGCTGACATTATCTGATCTGGTCTGGTAAGTATACAGAGACAAGAAGACAAGCATGCCCAGTTGGGCTAAATGTGCAATACTATAGCAGACTGATGCATGTTTTTATTTAATATTGTCCAATCAGACATCATGTCCGATACTGGCTTTACATGTCCAAAATGCGATCATTCCTTTCCCACTGCCGAGCAAGTTGCTGAACATCTTAGGAACGAGCATGTAGATGGAACGCAGACCGAATCTACCAAGCAAATGACATAAAATCCTCCTCTATAATAATACATTCTTCTTATTCGTGTTCTGACCACTACATGTATGCGGCCGCTCATAGAAAATACTACAGGAGAAGTATGCTTCGCGTTCTATAGATGTAAGCATATAACCCTCTGCTGGACTACCTCTTACGTTATCCATCTATACATCTGTCTAATTGCCCCTTTTGATATTAGCGTATACATGTACACAGATTCTAACGTCCCTTGCATTTGATCTTGACTGGATGTCTAAATTGCTGGGAGAATCTTATCTGACTTCGGTGCTCATTGTTAGTATCAACATAGAATTTTAATATTAAACGGCTAGCACAATTTTTGCTTAGGTTTTGATGCCGTTCCTTGATCTTGCCTTCAGCGTGAAGCCCAAGGTCTCTTTTGTTCATAAAAACTAGCTTTGCTTGCTGAACATTGAAATCACTTGCATTCTATTTCGTTTCTTTTTTTGGAACTAATTCATCATCATTATTAAAGCGCGCTCTTCACTGCATTGCACTAGTCTTAAACCATAAATGTCGGGTTATATTCTGTACTGCCGCAGATAGTTACTTCTGTTGGTAGAACCTTCTTGTATAATCCATTAATGCTATTTTATGCCATATCACTTGGGTTGACTGGAGACAAAGAGAATAAGAAGTCTCTTGGTTCGTCAGTTGCAAACGACATCAGAGATAATGAAACCGCCAAGGAAACTATGCTAAGGTCAATTTCCAACCAAGAAGAAGAAGAAGAAAAAGGAGCGAGATGATGGCGGACAGAGAAACTGACAGCAGCAACAGGGTTGAAAGAACAACCATAAAACTAATTTCGACAAATAAAACGATAAGATTAAACGATGCTATCATGATCGCAGGTTTTCCCGGACCAGGACTCATTGGCTCAATGAGCATGAGCTACATCATAGAACAGCAGAAAATGCACCAGATAGGATATATTGACTCAGACTTTATAGTTCCCGGCGTTATTTACATAGGCGGAAAGTTGAGGCATCCATTTCGCATCTATGCAAATGATGAAGGCACAGCGTGCGTTCTTGTGTGTGATGCCCCAGTAATTCTATCCGGCATCCGCTCTGTGCTAAATGCAGTAGTCATATGGGCCAAACATAATGGCGTCAGAGAGATCATGGTTTTAGAAGGAATGGCTGCGCCCGGGATCTCGGAAAGGGGCAGAATACCTTTGGTTCTGTCAAACGACGGACAATCAGATGATCACGGCTACCTGAGTCGCATCAAAGACAAGAGGCTAGAAGCCACCCCCCCTGCGTTTATTTCGGGAGTCTCTGGCGGCCTCTTGGCAGCATGTCTTTCAAACAGAATTCCTTGCACGGCACTCTTGATACCATCAATTACTGGAATTCCGGATCCAGAGGGAGCAGCCATTCTGATTGAAAAAACAAATGAGCTGGCCAACAATCCGTTTAGAATAGATGTGCGTCAGCTAAG
>CAYXGH010000117.1:0-4795 GCA_964464485.1 uncultured Nitrososphaera sp. | reverse complement strand
GTAGTAGTATCCGAGATTTGAAGTTGCTAATCGCAAAAGAGATGAAAATTTCTGAGGAACAGCTTAGTGCTTTTGTTGCGCCCTATGAAGCGATATACACGATTTCCGATCACATAAGGACCCTCGTATTTGCGATTTCAGATGGGGCACTTCCCTCAAACGTAGGCGGAGGTTACAATCTAAGAGTGATCCTTCGTAGGGCACTTTCCATACTCGAAAGACTTGGTTGGAAAAACATCATGAGAGTTGAAGACATTGCCGAATTGCATATCGACTATCTTAGGCAGATGTATCCAGAACTTGAAGATCACAGGGAAGATGTCAAGGCAATTCTGCAACTTGAAGCAAGCAGGTACTCCAGTTCACGTGAGCGCATGAACTCTGTGGCGATGTCACTCAAATCTAGCAAAAAGGCTAAGGAGCTGAATGTTGACGACCTTATTAGGCTCTATGAGTCAGATGGAGTAACTCCAGACTTTTTGATGGAGCAAGGAATTATACAAAATGTGCCTTCAACATTTTATACAAAGCTTGCAGAATTGCATACAAGCCAGGTATCAAGCCAGGCTTCAAAACCAATACCTGGGCTGGAAAATCTTCCACCGACAAAATTACTCTACTACCAAGACGAATCGATCCGCCATTTTCATGCAAAGGTGCTCAAGGTGGTCGAAGGCAAGTATATCATTTTGGACCAGACTGCGTTTTACCCAAGGGGCGGAGGACAGGAGCCAGATACTGGACAAATTGAAGATATCGAGGTTGTAGAAGTTACAAAGCAGGCTGATGTGGTAGTGCACAAGATTGAAGGAGGTGGAGGTAGGATACTTGCAAAGGAGCAAACTGTACATGGAACAGTAAATGCCAGGCGGCGCGATCTTATCACCAAGCACCATACAGCAACCCATGTCCTCAACTCTGCTTCTAGAAATGCACTCGGCTCCTGGGTATGGCAGAACTCTGCATTCAAGGAAGAAGGTTACGGCAGGCTCGATATCACGCACCATTCCTCACTTACAAGAGAGGAAGTGAAAAAGATCGAAAGTATGGCAAACTGGGTAATCCGAGAAAATCATCCAGTCATAATCAAGACCTATGATCGTGGAGATGCCGAGCAGCGGTTCTCCTTTCGCATCTATCAGGGCGGCATCGTTCCTACAAGCGACGTTAGAATAGTCAATATCAATGGATGGGATATTGAAGCCTGTGGTGGAACGCACGTAAAAAGGACAGGCGAAATTGGGCTAGTCAAGATAGTCAAGTCCGAACGAATCCAAGACGGCGTCGTCAGGCTAGAGTTTGTCGCCGGCGAGGCGGCTGTAAGATATATGCAGCAGCTAGATAGCCAGCTTGCATCCATAGCACATATGCTAGGCTCAAGCAGAGAAAAAGTTATAGAGTCCTTTGACAAGGCGATGCAAGATGCAGAAGCTGCAAAGAAAAAGCTACGAGCTATGCTAAGGGTCGTCTCAGTGCCCATTGCAAAGAGCATTTCAGAGCAAGCCAAAAAGCTTGATTCGGGCATACACTTGTACACCACATATGACGAAGAGCTAGATGACGACTACCATATTGCCATTGGAGAAAAGGCAATCGAGCTTGACAAACACTTAGTTTATCTTGCCCTTCTTTCAAGGGGTCAAGGCATTAGAGTTATAGTATTCTCTGGGGAAGCTGCATGCAAGAAGGTCAAGGCCAGTGCAATTGCAAAGCAGGTATCCAGCATGCTAGGGGGGTCCGGTGGGGGGGACAATCGCTTTGGACAAGGCGGAGGCAAATCAAAAGACAGGATAAAGGAAGCGCTGCTGTTGGCAGAAGAGGTAGCAAGGTAACTGTGAGTACCCGTATAGACTGGAATTCGATAGAGAGCAAGTGGATCGAGAGGTGGGAGAAGCAAAGGATCTTTGAATCAGACCCCGACAGCAGCAGAGAAAAATACTTTGTGACAGTCGCCTATCCTTATCCAAACTCTCCCCAACATATTGGCCACGGTCGGACGTACACGCTTGCTGACACACATGCTCGCTATTTGAGGATGAAGGGTTACAACGTGCTTTTCCCTATGGGCTTCCACTACACCGGCACCCCAATCCTTGGCATGTCGCGAAGGGTTTCCGCCGGTGACGCTGAGCTGATGGAAACGTTTCACACGATTTACAAGCTATCAGACGATATCATAGCAACATTTGTCGAGCCAGTCAAGATAGCAAGCTACTTCCACCACGAGATCAAGAGAGGTATGAAGGAGATGGGTTACTCTATTGACTGGAGGCGCGAATTTACCACCATTGACAGGGTATATTCAAAGTTCATCTCGTGGCAGTTCAGGACTCTTCAAAAAAAGGGATTGATAGTGCAGGGTTCCCACCCAGTTGGGTGGTGTCCACGTGACCAGAACCCTGTTAGCCAGCACGATACGATAGGAGACGTAGAGCCAGATTTCAATGAATACACTGTAATCAAGTTTAAGTCTGGTAGTAGTAGTAGTGACGGCGATCTTGTTATCGTGCCAGCCGCAACGCTCAGGCCAGAGACACTCTTTGGAGTGACTAACATATGGGTCAACCCCGAGGTTGACTATGTGCAGGCTCAAGTTGATGGCCAAAAGTGGATAATCAGCAAGGAAGCAGCAAGAAAGCTAGAGTTTCTTAACCACAAAGTCGAGATCATGAAAACAGTCAAGGGCCGCGAAATGATCGGATGGAATGTTACCAACCCTATCAATAACACTTCTGTCCCGATTTATCCTGCGACTTTTGTTGAAGCCGATAGCGGCACCGGAATTGTAATGTCAGTGCCAGCACATGCACCATATGACTACCAGGCCCTTGAAGCTCTAAAATCAGACGAAAAACTTCAGCAAATATTTCATATTTCAGTTGACGATGACAACGTTCGCCCGATCAAAATAATCGAGTCTGAAGCGTACACTAGTGGCATCCCAGCTGCTGAAGCAATCGAACAGGCAGTCGATTTTAGCCAGAATAATAATAATAATAATGCCGACGAGCGACTGGAAAAAGCGACAAGCAATCTTTACTCCCATGAATTCTACAAAGGTAAAATGATGCAAAATACCGGCAAATTTGCGGGCATGGCAGTTGTTGTAGCAAAGAATGAGATCAAGCAGGATCTCTTGCAGTCAGGTGGGGCAGAAACAACATATGAGCTTGTCAACAAGCCAGTAAAATGCAGGTGTGGAGCTGAATGCGTGGTCAAATTGCTGAGTGATCAGTGGTTCCTAAACTACAGGGACAGAGAATGGAAAGAACTCGCACACAGGTGCCTAAACAATATGGATATCTTGCCTCAGGACATCAGGCAGGAATTTGATTATGTGATTGACTGGTTGCGCGAGCGGGCCTGCGCAAGAAAATCAGGTCTTGGAACAAAATTGCCTTGGGACAAGGAGTGGATTGTTGAGAGCCTATCAGATTCGGTCATTTACATGGCGTACTATATTATTGCAAAATATGTCAACAGCAAAGCTATAAGCGATGACAACGACAACATCAGTGATGCATTCTTTGACTATGTCCTGCTTGGACGTGGTAGCGCAGATCAAGTTGCCAAAGAGTGCAAGTTGGCTGCATATACCGTAGAACAGATAAGAAATGAATTTAGCTACTTTTATCCTGTAGACTCCCGTCACTCAGGGCGCGACCTTGTTCCAAATCACCTTACGTTCTTTATTTTCAACCACGTAGCTATTTTTGATAAGAAGAACTGGCCGCGACAAATAGTGGTCAACGGCTCAGTTCTGATGGAGGGCAAGAAGATGAGCAAGTCGCTTGGCAATATCATCCCACTTCGAGCTGCAATCAGACAATATGGAGCTGACACAATTAGGCTTGCAATGTTGGTCTCAGCTGAAATACTTCAAGACGCTGACTTTTCCTTTGATACTGTTCGAGGAATTAGGTTGAAACTTCTTGGCATTTTTGAAATGGCTGAAAAGTGCAGGAGCAGGCACCATCAAGCGACTGGGCAAGATCAGGATCATGATCAGCAGCAACAACTACAACTACAACAACAAGAGCTGCTGATGTTGGAAGATAAATGGCTTGTCAGCCGGCTCCACCGCACAATAGCAGAGACATCAGCATCAATGGACAGGTTAAGGATAAGAGAAGCGATATACTATATTCTATACTCACTTGACAAAGACTTGCAATGGTATCTGAAACGAGCTGCTGCTAGGAAACGCGAAAATATAACTGGAATGCTTACTGAGTTTCTCAACCTTCAAGTCAGGATGCTTGCGCCATTTGCGCCATTTACAGCAGAGGAAGTGTGGGAACTTATGGGCAACGGACAGTCAATAACTACAGCAGGGTGGCCCGTGGTTGAGGAAGAAAAGATAGACATAGTAGCAGAAGAATCTGAGTTTCTCATCTCAAGCCTGCTTGAAGATGTCCAAAACATAGTCAGGGTCACTAAGATAACACCTACTAAGATTGTAATCTATGCTTCAGCTGATTGGAAGGTACAAGTGTACAATGCAATACTTGCAAACATACTGGAAGGCAGGATCAACTTTGGCCAGATAATGAAGCAGTTGATTGCAAACCCGGAAACTGCAAAGGTCAAGAGTGACCCCAAGATGGTGCAAAAAATGGTGGAAGATATTCTCTCGTCGCCTCTTGAGGCAAGGAACCGGCGGCTCAAGCTGACCGGGTTTAATGAGGTAACCACAATACAGGATGCGCAATCATTGCTGTCAGATGAGATCAATAAAGCACAGATAATTGTCTATTCCGAAGAAGACCCCACAAAATATGACCCAAAATCAAGG
>CAYXGH010000116.1:0-4832 GCA_964464485.1 uncultured Nitrososphaera sp. | reverse complement strand
GATAGAGATGTAAAATGCATAATAGAGTTGTGTCGAGCTAAGCATGTGTGTTTATATATTCAAGTCCAATGAAAAGTGGATCGGTAGAGTCATAGCATGTATTGACTTGAACGCCTTTTATCCATCCTGCGAGGAATTAAGAGACCCTTCATTGAAGGGAAGGGCTCATGCAGTCATCATGACGGATGAAAAAATGGGAGATATTATGAAAGGAGCAGTTTCCTCATGCTCATACGAAGCAAGGAGATATGGTGTTAGCTCTGCCATGTCACTTTCAAAAGCTAAATCATTATGCCCGGATCTAATACTACACCCTGTCGATATACCATACTACAGAGCGATATCAGAGCAGGTAATGAATGCAATTCAAGGATATGCAGATACTCTAGAACAAGCAAGTATAGATGAAGCCTTCTTGGACTGTACAACAAGAATCCAAAGCGAAAGTCCTGAAGCGTACGCTGCAAAAATAAAGAATACAATCAAAGAAAAATGTGGCGGCCTGTCATGCTCTATAGGAATTGCATCAACTAAATCTGCTGCAAAAATTGCGTCTGATTTTGAGAAACCTGATGGTCTAACTGTTGTTTATCCTGCCGAGCTAAAGAAATTTCTTGAGCCCCTTGATGTCGGCACGGTGGCCGGCATTGGACCAAAAACACAAAAGGCATTAAAAGAGATAGGAATTGATACGCTGGGGCATTTAGCCAAAGCTGATGTTCAGAAACTAAAAGAACGGTTTGGAAAAAATGGTTATTGGATGTGGAAAGTTGCTAACGGCACTGATGACGAGATCGTAGCGCCAAGAACTGACAATGTATCTCTTAGTACGGAGAATACCCTGGATATTTATACTCGAGAAAAGGAAAAGATTCAGGGACATCTGGACGAGTTAGTTGATGACATTTACCAAAGGGTTAAAGATCACCGTTACTTATTCAAAACAGTGGGCATCAAGCTTGTAAGAACAAATTTTTCAGTAGAAACCAGGGTAACTACATTTGAGGAGTTTCGAAATGATAGTGAAAGTATTTCTTCGGCCATAGGTAGGTTATTGGATAAGTTTGAGCTATCTGAAAATAGGCCGCCGGTCAGGAAAGTAGGCTTATTGGTAACCCACCTAGTCCGCGAAGAAATTGTTCAAAGAAAGAAGAATGCTCAAAGGAGTCTACTAGATTATTATCACTAGGAGAGTTCTCCTCTGTTCAATATCTTAATCAAGTTAGAGAATTTCTTAATATAATTCAAAACAAAAAATTAAGGAGATACAAGGTGTGTTAAGGCAAGATTATTACTAATAATTACAATAACCCAATTTGACTTGAGGCTGGGTGACTTTCACTAGGCGCGTATCGGCAACATTATAACATGAATTAAAAAAGGCGCTTAAGAACATCAACCCCACTACCACCACCACCACTACAGTATTTTATACTCTTATAGATAAGATAATCCAATTGCCAAGATACCTAATGAGTATAATATTAAAAAAGATGGAGCGGGTGCTCAGCCGCGAAAAAAAGCTGCAGCGCCTGACTGCGCTCCGCGGTCTCCAGATGGAGGAACAAGATGACCCATTCAAGATCCTTATCGGAACTATTTTGTCAGCGCGCACAAGGGACGAGAACACTACCAAGGTTATCAAGAAGCTTTTTGCAAGGTTCAGGACACCAGAGGACATTGCATCAGCTGACATTGACGAAATAAAGAAGCTAATCCGGAGCATAGGCTTTTACAATGTCAAGGCCAAGCGGATCAAGCAGGTATCACAGATAATAGTAAGCAAATTTGGCGGTCAGGTGCCTGATGACATTGATAGTCTTCTAGAGCTGCCCGGAGTAGGCAGAAAGACTGCCAATTGTGTGCTTGTATATGCCTTCAACAAACCAGCAATACCTGTAGATGTACACGTACATCGGATCTCCAACAGGCTTGGGCTTGTCGGCACCAAAACAGTCAAGCAGACGGAGATAGAGCTAAACAAGATGGTCGATAGGCGGCTATGGACAAGGGTAAACAATACTTTTGTCATGTATGGACAAAACGTCTGTCTACCTGTCAGGCCCATCTGCAAGATATGCGATCTAAAAGAGATATGCAAATACTACAACAACAATTACAGTTACAACTACTATTATTATTCTAATCAGAAGGCTTTCTCTTCTTGAGTATCAGAAGGCCTGCGACAAGGCCGAATATTCCTGCCCCAACTGCTATTGGCACAAAGTAGATCGGTGACTGGTCGAAGCGTCCGAACAGGACTTCAAAAACGATGTCTCCGGCATATGCATTGGCAAGAGTCGAGTTTCTATCATTGCCATAGACTTCTATCGACCCAACTGCAAAGCCATCGACATCAAGTCTATCAACTACAATCCTCTGACCATTTGTGACGATCAGGCCACTATTATCCGTATGAGTCAAAGATATGGGCTGTTCAGTTGACCAGCCGTTTTCGCTGTTATACATTCTGGCGTATCCGGCCTCAGCGGTATTTACACCTACCCAGTATCTCATTGATTGATCACCGTATATCGCAAGCTCGATGAATTTTTCACTTGGTGCTGGCTCCTCTATCTTTATTATGGTTCTGGCTCCTTCCCTTGGGACATATGACACATTGTTCTGTATTGCAACTGTCCAGTTTGGCTGCTTAGGTTCGTCAAATGTGTATACAAGAGGATCCTGTTCGTTGCGGTTCACAGCAGTATAAGGAAGCACAAAGCGTTCGCTCCTCTCCGTCTTGACCACCTGGAAATCCTCTTGGCTTTGTGCAAATGCTAAAGCTGGCAAAAGTAACATAGAGACTGCAAGTACTCCAATAACAACAACAACTACTATGCGCATATGCATTGCTAGTAATTTGGCACTTTCTTAATATATACGACTCGTCTGCGCTTCAGCAGCATCTTAAGTACTACACTGAGCAGCAGAGCCTTATACTGTGAAGTACTAGATGCTTGAGGCTTGAGCCTCTTTAGGTGAAATTTTTTTCTATCAATCTAAAGAATTCATTTTGTGAACGCTCAGGAAAATGTTGGCAGCCATATACACTTACATTTTTACTGTTAATGCATGCGGAATAACTTCAAATGTTGCAGGCAAAATTCCAATTGGCTCTCCGTCGACTGTAACAGTAACATCCCTTTCCTTTGATATTAAAGAGACTTTCATCATTTGTCTATAGGTTATATTGTCTTCTTCCTGGTAATCGCCATCTTTCATGTTAATAAGTTCATCTATCATTTTGAGGCTTCCAGAATCTTTTAGAACTACCAAATCAAGCAATCCATCTGACATACTGGCGTGTGGTGCTACTTTGAATCCACCCCCTAGGAATTGACCATTAGCAACTACTGCCATTGTCATTTTGATAGCAAATTTCTTTTCATTGTTACCGATAGATATTTCACACTCATTGCTTTGATAGGTGGGCAAGGTAGCAGCAATACTTGTAATTGTGGAGACAATTCTACTGTTAACCACTTGCCTGACTTTCTTTGACCTCTCAATTATCTCTCCTGCAACGCCCATCTCTGCAGCATTGAGAAAAATTCTGCTCATTGTTGATGAGTGGTCTTCTTGACTCGTAATCGTAGCATAGATAACATCCATCTTTTTTGGTTTGCCTAATTGAAATATCTTGCAACAGTTAGCAATCCCTTCAGGTAAGCCCAAAGACTTGGCAAGAACATTTCTTGTGCCTGCTGGTACAACTCCCATTATTGCATCAGGATTTATTGGTTTCAAAGGAGGAGATCCGGTGGTTGGTCCACCACCGTTGATCTTGTCGGAATGTATTCCTACCGGTTCTTCAAAAAATCCATTTGCAACTTCATTTAAAGTTCCATCACCGCCTATAGCCACAACCTTTTTGAATCCTTGTTTTAAAAATTGTCGTGTTAGTATAGTCCCATCGCCAGGTTTCTTAGTCAAAGCTACTTCAATCCTAGCACCTAGCGCCTCCTTAATTTCAGAATATAGATCATTCCATCCTGTTCCAGTCATGCCACTGCTAGAATTTGGGTTGACCACCAATACGGTATCAATATTCTTTTGCTTGGTCGACTTCTTCTTGTGATAGGATCTCTTGAGAGAGGGAGAAGTGGAAGACAGATCCGATACCTGTCTAGGAGTAACGTTTTGCTCAACGGCCATTCTTACTTATCCTAAGGAGACATAGCAGATAAACCAATCTTCAAAACCTATAGTACTCGTTCACTAATAATGTATAATAACTGATTTAATTCATGATCGCGCATATTTTGTTATCAAACCTGAATCTGAAGATCATGACTATGTCTCCTATAGGGAACATGTTGTCAAGCATCTTGGAGCTAGAAGAATAGAATTCGTCTCAACTGCTGTCATATGCGCCGTGTTTGCTGTATCATTTGCTCACCTTGAATACTATTACATCAAGGATCCTGCTTTGCAGATCTCTAACGGAAGGGTAGAAGTAAATGATGCCAACTTTGATAGAAGCAGAGAAACGAAACCAATCATTGGCAACATGTATCAATATCACTTGTTTCCAATGCTTTTCATCTTTGTTTTGATTAGCTTTGCTGCCCTCTGGGATGATATGACCTTCAAGCTACTTGGAAGACACAAAAGAAAAAAGGCGCTAATGCTTGGATTTGCCAATTTAATAGCTGCCATCACGATCGAGGATTTTGCATGGTTTGTCAACAGGTGGCTGGTTCCTTTAGCAGACGATCCAAAAGGCGGGCAGCTCATGCAATTCTCTGACTGGACTTCGATGCATCTTGGAGCTATAGACATAGGTAGTTTTGTCATACCAAATTGGTATATCATTGCGCTTGCTTTAG
>CAYXGH010000115.1:0-4928 GCA_964464485.1 uncultured Nitrososphaera sp. | reverse complement strand
TATTGTCTGAAAAAAAGGTAGTCAAGATAACGAACCACATTTACCAGCCAAAGCACGAAATTCTGCCCAAAGATGAGGCAGAAGAAATTCTAAAGAAGTATAACACCAAGCCAAGCCAGCTTCCGTATGTCATGATGACTGATAAGGCGCTCGAAGACTTAGATGTTAGGCCAGGTGATATTATTAAAATAACTAGAAAGAGCCCAACCGCGGGTGAAAGTGTATATTACCGTTACGTCGTAGAGGGTTGAGTAGTATACGATGATAGAGAATTCTATTGAGATGTGGCCGATCATCAACGACATTTTACGAAGGGAAGGCGTTGCAAGGCAGCACCTGAACTCTTATAACGAATTCATGGAGCGGGGACTCCAAAGTATAATCGATGAAGTAGGCGAAATTGAAATAGAAACCGCAGAATATCCTTACAAGATCAAACTGGGGAAGATCAAGCTCCAGCAGCCGAGAATAATGGAGCTTGACGGCTCGATAACACATGTTGCCCCAATGGAAGCAAGGCTTCGTAACTTGACCTATGCATCGCCTGTGATGCTGGAGTGTAGCGTAGTCGAAGACGGCAAGATTCTGGAATCGCGTTTTATCCACATAGGCGACATGCCGGTGATGGTTAAGTCCAATACATGCATTCTGCATAACCTACCTGAGTCCAAGCTTGTAGAATTTGGCGAAGACTCCCGGGACCCTGGTGGGTACTTCATCATTAACGGCTCAGAACGGGTCATAGTAGGACTTGAAGATCTTTCATATAACAAAATAATTGTCGATGCCGAAGAAGCTACAGGCACTCTGCTGTACAAGGCCAAAGTCTATTCCTCAATTGTGGGCTATAGAGCAAAACTAGAGCTGGTAATGCGCCCAGATGGTTCAATAGTAACCAAGATCCCCGGCTCGCCTGTAGACATTCCACTTATCACGCTCATAAGAGCTCTTGGTCTTGAATCTGACAAGGATATCGCTGACTCAGTTTCACTCAATGAGATCATACAAGATGAGCTTGAGCCTTCATTTGAAAAGGCAGGTGATGTAAACAGAAGCAGGGATGCCATAGTATATATCAGCAAGAGGATTGCACCTGGCATGCTTGAAGAGTTCCAAATCAAGCGAGCCGAAACATTGCTTGATTGGGGTCTTTTGCCACACATCGGCAAAAACCCTGACAACAGGCACGAAAAAGCCCTGTTCTTGGGTGAGGCAGCCTGCAAGCTTATTGAGCTCAAGCTTGGCTGGATAGGTACTGATGATAAAGACCATTATGGCAACAAGGTGATCAAGTTTGCTGGCCAGATGCTTGCCGACCTATTCCGGACTGCATTTCGCAATTTGATACGTGATATGAAGTATCAGCTGGAGCGCTCAGGCCAAAAGCGCGGCATCAACGCTGTCGCTGCAGCTGTCAGGCCTGGCATTGTGTCAGACAAGCTGAACAATGCAATTGCAACAGGCAACTGGGGTAGGGGCAGGGTAGGCGTCACACAGCTGCTTGATAGGACAAACTATATGTCGACTATTTCGCATTTGAGAAGGATCCAGTCGCCTCTTAGTAGGAGCCAACCTAATTTTGAGGCAAGAGACCTGCATGCAACACATTTTGGCAGAATATGCCCGGCAGAAACTCCTGAGGGCTCCAACTGCGGCCTTGTCAAGAATCTTGCGCTGTCAGCTATAATTTCGGTCAACATCCAGAACGCCGAAATTACAGAAAAGTTGTATGAGCTGGGAATACAGAGCGTAGATGATGTCGACCAGGCTCTAAGGAAGTCGGGCACAAGGGTGTTCGTCGACGGCCGGCTTATCGGCTACATCGAGAAAGGAGAACATCTTGCTGACACGCTTAGGTCTATGAGGAGATCAGGCAAGATCCATCCCCATGTCGGCATCTATCTTTACAGCTCTCAAAATCCTAATGCCACAAAGCGCCTTTACATTAGCTGTAACGCTGGCAGGGTACTGAGGTCCCTTGTAGTCATTAGAGACGGCAGGCCACTTGTAACATACGAGGCAATTGAAAAGATATCGAAAAAGTTCCTTTCTTGGAATGATCTCATCTATATGGGTATGATCGAGCTGGTAGACGCAAATGAGGAGGAGAACTGCTATGTCGCAATTGATCCAAAGAAAATAGAGCCCCTTCACACTCATCTAGAGATATTCCCATCTGCCATCTTGGGTGTGGGAGCTTCAATCATTCCATATCCAGAGCACAATCAGTCACCAAGGAACACCTATGAAAGTGCGATGGCAAAGCAAAGTCTCGGCTTTTCTACACCATTGATGAATGCAAGCACGTACGTCAGGCAGCACTTTATGCTCTACCCACAAACGCCCGTAGTGAGCACAAAGGCGATTAATTTACTTGGTCTTGAAGACCGCCCTACAGGACAGAATTGTGTCGTCGCTGTGCTGCCGTTTGAAGGCTACAACATAGAAGACGCCGTGGTATTCAACAAAGCATCAATAGATAGAGGGCTTGGCAGGACATTCTTTTATAGGATTTATGAGGCAGAAGCAAAGCAATATCCTGGCGGGATGAAAGATAATTTTGAAGTACCTCCGCCGGATGCCAACATTCGGGGCTACAGAGGCGAGAAGGCCTACCGTCTGCTTGAGCAGGACGGCGCGATAATGCATGAGGCAGTCGTGAATGGAGGGGACATCTTAATCGGCAGAACATCGCCGCCAAGGTTTATGGAAGAATACAAGGAGTTTGAGGTAAAGGGTCCATACAGGCGAGACACTTCAGTAGGCGTCAGGCCGTCAGAGAACGGTGTGGTCGATACAGTCATTGTGACTCAGTCAGTTGAAGGCGGCAAGATGTACAAAATTAGAGTTCGCGACATGCGCATCCCCGAGATTGGGGATAAGTTCGCCTCACGGCATGGCCAGAAAGGAGTTGTCGGCATGCTGGTCAACCAAGAAGACCTACCATATACTGAGGATGGCATTGTGCCAGACATCATGATCAACCCGCATGCATTTCCTTCAAGGATGACAGTCGGCCAGTTCATGGAATCGCTTGGAGGCAAGGCCGCTTCACTCCGCGGCAAAATAGCTGACGGCTCGGCTTTTCTTGGAGAAAAGCTAGACGACATTAAGAGTGCAATGGAGCATTACAGCTTCAAGTATACAGGTAAGGAAGTGATGTACGACGGCAGGACTGGACGAAGATTTCCAGCAGATGTCTACATCGGCGTCGTTTATTACCAAAAATTGCATCACATGGTTGCCGACAAGATCCATAGCCGCGCCAGAGGTCAGGTTCAGATGTTGACAAAGCAGCCAACTGAGGGCAGGGCGCGGGGCGGCGGATTGAGATTTGGAGAAATGGAGCGGGACTGTCTTATCGCATATGGCGCATCCATGATGCTCAAGGACAGGCTGCTAGAAGAATCCGACAAAGCTGAAGTAAATGTCTGTGAGCGTTGTGGCTTACTGGCGTATTATGACATCAAACAGCGCCGATACATCTGTCGTGTGTGCGGGGAAAAAGCCAAGATATCATCTGTAGTGATTGCGTATGCGTTCAAGCTGCTGTTGCAGGAAATGATGAGTCTCAATGTCGCGCCGAGGCTACTTGTAAAGGAGAAGGTGTAGAGATAGAATGATGGAAGAATCTGCAAAAACTCTTGGTGGAATAAAGTTTAGTGTATGGTCACCAACTGAAGTGCGTAAGTTCTCAGTAGCTGAGATCACTGCGCCTGAAACATATGATGAAGACGGAATGCCTGTGCAAGGCGGCTTGATGGACAACAGGTTGGGCACGCTAGAGCCTGGCCAAAAATGTGCCACTTGTGGAAACACTTCTGCGAAATGCCCCGGGCATTTTGGACATATCGAGCTAGCAGAGCCGGTGCTACACATCGCTTTTGTAGATGATATTCATAAGCTGCTCTTGATAACATGCCGATCATGCAACAGGATCAAGCTTGATGTAGAAGAGCTCGCCCACTACAAGTCTATCCGCGACACAAAGGCTGCATATGCAGTAATTACACTTGAAAACATCAAAGACGATATTATTGAGCGGGCCAAGAAGGTCAAAGCCTGCCCGCACTGCGGCAAAGAGCAGTATGACTTGATATTTACAAAACCGACGATATTTGTTGAGCGCACTGATGCTGGCGAAAACAGGCTGCTTCCAATCACTATCCGCGAAAGGCTGAGCCATATACCTAACGACGACCTGACGCTGCTTGGCTATGATCCCAAGACAGCAAGACCAGAGTGGTTTGTGCTGCAAGTGTTACCGGTACCACCTGTGACTGTCAGACCCTCTATTATTCTGGAGACAGGCATTAGGTCAGAAGATGACCTAACTCACAAGCTTGTCGATATCATCAGGGTCAACCAGCGCCTCAAGGAAAGCAAAGAAGCAGGAACTCCTCCGCTTATCGTGCAGGACTTAGTTGACCTGCTGCAGTACCATGTTACGACATACTTTGACAACGAAGTTTCTGGCATTCCACAGGCCCACCACAGGTCTGGCCGGCCACTTAAGACTCTTACTCAGAGGTTAAAGGGCAAGGAAGGAAGATTCAGAGGCTCACTTTCAGGCAAGCGTGTCGACTTTTCCAGCAGAACTGTGATTTCGCCTGACCCTAACCTTGCAATATCTGATGTCGGCGTACCGGTAGATGTTGCAAAGAAGCTCACTATACCAGAAACAGTTTCGCAATGGAACTTGGAGCGGCTCAAAGAGTTAGTGATGAACGGCCCTAATACATATCCCGGAGCAAACTATATCATTAGGCCGGATGGAGTCAAGATTAGACTAGATTATGTTACCGATAGGAAAGCAATAGCTGATTCACTTGCCCTTGGCTACATTGTAGAGCGCCACCTGGCAGACAGCGACATTGTCATTTTCAATAGGCAGCCTTCACTCCACAGAATGTCGATTATGGCCCATA
>CAYXGH010000114.1:0-4942 GCA_964464485.1 uncultured Nitrososphaera sp. | reverse complement strand
CAAGAGTTGAGGCCGATGCCAGAAGAATCGTGGTAGGGTTTTCATAGCCAGTCTACTACAAATGAACTAAATACAAGTGAACTCCTTCGTACCCTTGTTACCTCTGCGTACTTGAAAACCTTTTATTGGCGTAACTGAAATAGGGCTAGTAATTGGCAAGCTTTTGTCCTGAATGTGGAGGGGAGCTAAAGTATGACCTTACTAGCAAGAGCTTTATATGCAAAAGCTGTGGGCTCTTTGCCTCCTCTGAAAAGATAGACGAGTTGCGCGACAGGGCCAAGACATCAAGGGAAGACCCTCGCAGAAAGCATCATGACGAATACCTTGACTGGTGGCAATCTTCAAAAAAAGATAAACAGCGAAAGTAAATACCAACAGCTATGTATCAGCTGCACTTGCAGCATCTGCAATATCCTTTTTTAAGGGAATCATCTGCTCCTCCTTGATAGTTTTTAGAACTATCATCAATTCTGCTTCCGTTATTTGAGGTATTCGGCCTATCTTGTTCGCTACTATATCCCTCATCTCTTCAAGGCTTTTTGCACGTATCTTCAAAAGCAGATCGAACTGGCCATACATCTCATGTAACTCCAGTATTTCATCAACCCGTAATAGCGTGGTGATTACTTCATCTGCTGAACCTTCGTTAATATTTATTCCTATGAATGCAAGATGATCATAGCCTAAGAGCACATTGTCCGTTGCAATCGTGAATTTACGAAGGATACCAGCTGCCAGAAGCCTCCTGACCCGGATGTGTACTGTCGCATCAGAGATTTCAAGCTCCTTCGCTATATCCACAAATGGACGGGATGCATCTCGGCTCAAGATATCCAATATTCGGAGGTTAACCTCGTCCAGCAACTCGGAGCGTAATAGCACGAAAAGAGTACAATCCTTCGATTTATTAACGATTCGTGCTCGAATGATTAATAACTCTTGGACTTCGCTAACAACCAAATATGCCTTGCTGTACCAAGTGTCAAAAAGAAGAGAGCCTCTACTACAGAGCACATTCTGGTGAATATCTATGTAAGAAATGCTTCTTGCGCTCAATTGAAAGCAAGGCTGCAAAGACGATTTCGAAGTATTCAATGATAGAGTATGGTGACAAGGTCGCGGTAGGAGTTTCTGGTGGCAAAGATAGTTTGTCTCTATTGTACATCTTGAAGATGCTTTTTGATCAACATCCAAACAATGGCAATGAATTAGTCGCAGTCACGATAGATGAAGGCATCAGAGGGTATCGTGATGAATCGCTCCAGATAGTGAAGGACTTTTGCGCACAGCTTCATATAGAAAGCAAGATCCTCAGCTACCAGTCACTCTTTGCAATAGACATGGATCAGGCCATGATGCAGCGATCATCGCAAAAAATATCATCTTGTTCAATATGTGGCACATTCCGCCGACGTGCAATAGATATTGCTGCAGAAACAGTAGGAGCTGACATAGTTGCGACTGCACATAACATGGACGATCAATTGCAGACGTTTATGATCAACTTGTTGGCGGGCGACGTAGAGCGCATAGGTTGGATTTATCCAGAGCCTGTGCAATACACACAAACCGGCATGAAAAAAGTCAAGCCCTTTGTCGAAATTTATGAATACGAGATCGCATTCTATGCCCTCCAGCGTGACATCCCATTTCAGTCAGAGGAGTGTCCCTACATGAATGAAAGCATACGCACAGATTTGCGGGAATTTTTCAATAGACTTGAGAGGGATCATCCAGGCATCAAATACAATGCCTACAATTCGATGACAAAAGTCTCAAAAGTTCTCCGCAGCAGTATGGTGCCTTCTCAAACCAAGAAGTGTTCAAGATGCGGACGCGTTTCGACAGGCGATATCTGCTCAGTGTGTAGGACATTAAGTATCCTATAGTATCCAACAAGCAAATATAGTCATTTTACCAAGGATATACAGAGGCAGGGAGGATCGGGGTGCCAGCCGTGCCCCATACTGGAAATCGGCTTTATGCCAGGATCAGTAACTGCCGGGTAAATCCGCTGGCGGGAGGTACCCGCTTGCCTTGCTGAAATGAAATCATGCCGTGCTGGATGGTTATGAGCGGCGATCTACGCGAAGGCGGAGTCTCGACCGCAAATCGCCGAAATGGGTGAGGTCCGGGAGGGAGCAACCCTAAGGCGTCATAACCCTGCTGGCACGTCTACGTGGTGGATCTTGCAAGGCCTGAAATGGGACCTTTTGCCAACGGTGGTACCGGCAGGCTGCCTCCGATCTTTTATAGCATGATTTAAATTGAGTTTGCCAAAATCCTTTTTCTTTATATTGCCTATTGATCCCAATTTTCAGGCAAAGAGGTTTCCTACAACCTATGATACGCTTAAGGTGTGGAAAAATACGTCAAGTACCCTTGGGATTTATGGCACTGATGTGGCAGTCGACTTTGATTCATGTATAGGCGACGGCGCATGTATTGAAGTATGCCCTGTAAATGTGTTTGATTGGCATGTCGCGGGTGCTGACAGGAAAGCTATGCCTACAAGAGAACGCGACTGCATTTACTGCTTTGGATGCGAAGCAGTATGCCCAAAATTTGCAATAAGGGTGACAAAGCGGCAAGCATGACAATCAGAATAGATGAGAAAAGGATTTTTGAAATAGTAGAGCATAAAAAACCCAGATCAGTTGCACTAAATGGGCCGGAGGCCTTAATCCCAAAATTGCAAGATGTAGCGGACCATATAGCCGAAACGTTTGGCATTCAAGTCTATATCATAGGTGACACATGCTGGGGTTCATGTGACCTTAACACGCACGCTGCAGACATGTTGGCCGCAGACATTCTGTTCAATATCGGCCACACCATTGCAATGGATACTTTTGGCCAGAAGGTCATGATGATAGACGCATTTGATGACATTAGCTTTGATGTCGTAGCCAAAAAATGCGCAAGAGATCTTGTAGGAAAGTACAAGACAGTCTCACTTGTAACCGACAGCCAACACCTTCACAAAATAGACAGCGTGAAAAAGATATTTGAAGATCATGGCTACAACATCATAATTGGAAGAGGCAGAGGCCAACTTCGTGACGCGCAGGTATTTGGTTGCGAATTTTATCCGGCCTATAGTGTACAAAAGCAGGTTGACGCCTACATTTTCCTAGGACAAAGCATGTTTCACTCTGCTAGCGTGGCTTTGTCTACTGAAAAACCGACGTTCATGCTTGACCCATATTTTGAAGAATATACTGAAGTAAATGAATTTGCTCAAGGGATGCAAAAGAAAGCAGTGCTGTCGATCTATAAGGCTCTTGATGCCAAAAAGATAGGAATCGTCATCGGCCTGAAGGAAGGCCAGTTTGCCCATGTACGAGCACTCGAATTGAAAAAGGAATTTGAGAAATTGGACAAGAAGGTCCAGATGATAGCCTTGACGGAGATAACCCAGGAACGCATCCAGATTTTCAAAGGGATAGATGCTTTTGTGCAGGTCGCCTGCCCAAGGATAGGTACTGACAACCATTTCAAAAAGCCAATGCTATCAGTGCCCCAGGCCCTTTCGCTTATCAAGCTTCTCAAGAAAGAGCCTATAGGTGACTTTCTCAAGATTCAACATTGGCTCTAACTTCAACGGTGCTTCCTCCGATAAATCAGAATTTATACAACGAATTTTCATTTTGTTACATAAATACGGGTAAGTACTATCGAGAACTCAAAAATATATGGCAAATAAATATACATGAACTATATCTTACTCGAATCTTTTACAAAAAGAGTCTGCAAAGAATATATAAATTTTGCAAAATCTAGTATTTTTGAAGTAAAGAAATTGTATAAATCTTAAATAGATATAATGCGTAAATGCTGCTGGTATATGACTAACTGAGGCTAATAGTGCCTTGACTAGTACGTTAGTCGTTGTTACCAGGTGATAAGAAAAATGACTTGTAAAGGTATATGTATACGTCACAAGGCTCAAAAGCCTGTTGGATCAGGCAGGTATGCTAGTGGACAAAAAAGATGCCAGATATGTGAGATATTTATAAAGTGGGATGGGCTTTGGTGCCCATGCTGTGGGTATAGACTGAGGACTAAGCCTAGGAATTTGAAGTACAAGGCAAAACTGAGGGCAAGAACGAGGAAGCAAAATGAGCTCAAGGTGGCCAAGCCAATTACTGTTCGTATAAGGTAGTCCAATGGAAAGCGAGCCGGAGATTCTTGTAACCAAGATCGTTAGCCCAAGCACTGCACGTAATTTTTTTCTCAGCACCACCTTTTTCCAAAACGGCTGCTTTATCGTGATAACAGAAGACCAGCCACGCATAGGCGCTGTTTCAATTGCTATCAGTGCGTCGAACAAGATTAGCACTGCTAAGGTTATACCAAGCAAGTACGATTCAATTTTTATCAGTACTGTGGCAGAGAAGGTATCATCCATGATAAATGGCATATCATTGGTATCGCTACACAGCAAGAGACAGCTTCAGCTTGACGACATGAAGGCAATTATGGAAGAGGTAATGAATACTGTCAGTAGCAAAAGATATGAAAAACAATAGCACAGATTTGCGCGGTTTTTTATTGATGCTTCAAAGTGAGAGTGAACTTGTCCACGTAAAGCGCGACATTAATGCTGAATATGAGATTGCAGCAGTAGTTACTGCAAGATTAGATCGCAAACAGGCAGAGTACTCTTTGAGAAGGTGAGCGGGAGTAAGAGCAGAGTCGTGTGCAATGTTATAGCGACTCCCAGAAGGTTTTACCTTGCTCTTGGAGGTACGTCTCACAAAGCAGATGAAGCAGATGTCAAGAAGAATATCCACGCTCGCGTTACTGAAGCTCTTCATAGCCTATCAGAGCCTACACGTACTCAAGGCGGCGGGCTATTTGAAGAAAACTCATCTAAAAGCTTGTACGACCTTCCTATAGTAACCCATTTTGAAAAGGATGCCTGACCATTCGTTACATC
>CAYXGH010000113.1:0-4980 GCA_964464485.1 uncultured Nitrososphaera sp. | reverse complement strand
CAGGCTGCGCTATCGAGATTCTCGCACATAGATGGACTTTACTGTCAATTTCAACGCCAAGGCAATCGAAAATAATGTTCGCGAATATCTAGATAATCTAGATTTAAGAGGTTACTTAGAGACGGAGCTCGCAGGAAGAGAACTCGTAGGCTACATAGAAGGTCCGCCTACAATGAATGGCGAGCCGCACGCAGGCCACCTCCGGGGCAGAATAATCAAAGATCTCTGGTACAGGTTTAACACTTTACGAAAAAAGAGAGTTATCTTTCGCGCAGGCTGGGACACACAAGGCCTGCCGGTCGAGCTGCAGGCAGAAAAGGAGCTTGGGCTGACAGGTAGCAAGGCAGAAAATGTCAGCAAGGTTGGAGTGGAAAAAATTGTTGAAACCTGCAAAAAAATAGTCCATTTATACAACGAAAAGTGGGTTGCAGTGGACAAGCTACTTGGCATGTCGTTTGACTATGAAAAAGCATACTGGACTTTCCATAATCAGTACATAGAGCGAGAATGGCAGTATTTGAAGAAGGCATGGGAAAGCGGAGTACTAAAGGAATGGTTCAGAGTAGTGGCGTACTGTCCATCATGCCAAACATCACTTAGCAATGCTGAGGTGAATCAGGGATATGAAAGTGTTGAAGACCCTTCATTTTACTATAAAGTCAAGCTGCTGAGAGATGAAGAAGGAGGAGGAGGAGGAGATGATGCGTACATGATAGTGTGGACGACAATGCCTTTTACAATCATTACAGACGAAATGGTGGGAGTAAATCCCAAGGCTGATTATAATTACGTGCGCATTAACAACAACAATGATGATGAGCTGTGGATCGTCGGCGCCGACAGAATGAATGACCTTATGAAGGAATTGCATATTGAAGATTTTAGAGTTGAAAAAACAGTCAAGGGAAGCGAGCTTGACGGTCGATATTACATCCACCCTTTGCTCCACATCATACCAGGCCTAGCAGAGCTGGCAGCCAACAAATCGATACACTTTGTGGTCAGTGACGACTTTGTTGACACATCCACAGGCAGTGGTCTTGTGCATCTGTCACCAGCAAATGGCGAGCAAGACTTTGAGATAGCGACGAAAAGAAATGTTCCCATTTTTGTACCAATAGATGATAGAGTGATCTTTACAGAAAAGGCCGGTGCCTTTAAAGATCTCTTTGTCAGAGATGCCGATAATAAAGTGGTGCAGGCAATGAAGGAAGCTAACGCATCAGTCAAGATAGGGAAGATAAAACACCAATACCCAACGTGCTGGCGTTCTCATCACAAAGTAGTGTGGCTCGCTCGACGCGAATACTTCTATATTATTGAAAACTTGGGGGAGAAGCCACTGCAGGCTGCAGAGAATGTAGAGTACTATTTTGATCCGCCAAAGAATCGATTCATAGAAATCATCAGAGAGCAGCACCCTTGGTGCATATCAAGGGAACGGGTTTGGGGTACCCCTCTTCCCATATGGTCATGCACCAAGTGCTCTCACAAAGACTTGCTCTTCTCAAGAAGAGAGATTATAAGGAAGGCGATGGACCTGCCTGACGGCCCTGACTTTGAACTTCATCGCCCTTGGATTGATAGGATCAAAATAAAATGCGAAAAGTGCGGAACAGGAGCAACAATGCAGCGCGAACCGTTTGTCCTTGACACATGGCACAATAGCGGTGCTGCGCCCTACGCCTCACTTACCGATCAGGAGTACACGGATCTGATCCCTGCCACCTTTTTGACAGAGGGTATCGACCAGACAAGAGGATGGGCCTATACTCTCTTGATGGAAAATGTCATTATGAAGCAGTCAGCTCTTGCGCCATTCAGATCATTTCTTTTCCAAGGGCATGTCCTTGACGAAAAGGGCAACAAGATGAGCAAGAGCCTTGGCAACATTATTGAGGCTGATGCGCTTTTGACTGAAAACCCAGTAGACCTTGTAAGGTTGTACTTCATGTGGAAGTCGTCCCCTATTGAGTCGCTTAATTTTAGCCTTGACGAAATGAGGACTAGACCCTACCAGATACTAAGCACACTTCATAACCTACACGTGTACTTCAAGCAGAACAGCGAATTTGACCGGTTCAATGAGGAAAAGCACACACTGAACTGGGTAACTGATAATAAGCTTCTTGGGTTAACTGAAGTCTGGCTTTTATCAAAACTGCAGAAGTTAGTAGTAGAAGTGGGCGAAGCAATGGATCATTGCCGGTTCCATGAAGCTGCCAAAGCGATGGATGCATTTATCATTAATCACCTGAGTCAAACCTATGTTCCAATGACAAGAAACATAATCTGGGATGACAGCCCTGAGAATCTTGACAAGCGACTTGCTGTATATTCAGTGATAGGCTATGTGCTGATACAGCTGAACATAATGCTTCACCCGATGTCTCCATTCATAACTGAGTACCTCTACAATACTTGTTTCAGCAGGAAAAAAAGCATCTTGCTTGAAGGCTGGCCCAAGCGAGACGAAAAATTACTTAACTCCGATGTCGAATCAGCTTTTGATAAGATAAAAGAGATAGTCTCGCTTGCAAACGCAGCAAGGAACCTTGCTAACCTCAAGAGACGCTGGCCCATAAAAGAAGTTATTATCTGCGGTCAGAATTTGAAGTCCCTTGATATGGAAGGAGTCCCTGATGTGCTCAGGAACCAACTTAATGCAGGGCAATACAGACTAGAGGAAATAGCCGCCGGCTCACAGCTTGAAAAGGTAGCTAACCTTCTTTATACAAAGATGCCAATCTCTGTCAACATATCACTTGTTAGAAGGAATATTGCACCAAGAGTCAAGGCAGACATCAATAGAGTTGCTGAAGCATTTGAGAGGGTTGACAAGCTCGAGCTCGTAAGCACTTTGCAAAAGTCTGAGGAGTACCTGCTTGCATACAACAACAATGGCAAGACAATCAAGCTGTCGCCTTCTGATGTAGAGATTGCATATAAAGCCTCAGATGGATACTCCTGCTCTGAAAGAGATGGGCTTGTAGTATTCGTTTCTAGCATACGCGAGAAGGACTTGATTGCTAAAGGGCTGCTAAGAGACCTGGCAAGACAGCTCCAACAGCTGCGCAAAGAGCGCCAGTACAACCCAACTGACATAGTCGATGCTGCTTACGTTGCGGGACTGACGGGAGAGGAAATTGCAAGGCTATCGCTAATGAAGGATGAACTGACCTACCTTGTACGGGTAAAGACTGTCTTTTTATTAGAAGATGCGACTATCAACGTAAGCTACAAAGTTGTCGAGATTGATGGGAGAGAATTCAAAATATCTGTTGAATAAATTTGCCAAGTTATATGCCAATTTTTCCCTTGGACGTGGAAATATTTCTTGTATATTTTTGTTCCCGCTTTAGGGTTGAGCGGTTATGCAAAACGATCACCATCTCGGCTGGCTAAGCGGTAGGTCAAGTTGCATGACTGGATAAGGCCTTCGTGGTTGCCTGCATGAGGGCAATAAGCATGCAGCCACAAGTGTTGCATAGCGCTAGCAACGGAAGTAAAAATGCATTACCTGACAGAGGAAGAGACACACACACAGATATGATACTGCTCTACTAACAAACAATATATTTCATAATTTGAGGGACAAAAAACTACGGTTGATTCATATCCCCTATAACTTCTAACAGCAGAACAACACTATTTCTTTACACATTTGAGCAATTCCTAGGTTGGACAAAGAGGCGGAACAATGAACTATTATTAGTTCGCTCTGCATTCAAAATTAGATAAAGAAATAATAATAATAATAATAATACTACCAGAGACTGATTAAATCTAAATAGATCCAATTACGCATTATAATTGAAATGGTCAAATTTGATGGTATAAAGGGGCAGGAATTGCTCGATGTTGAGGAAAAGAAGGGCGAGCTTACTCTCATCTTCAAAGATAACCGCTTCCTCTTTGTGAAGGTTCAGAATGGTCAGCTCATAGCAGACTCGGTGCCAGAATAACAACAATAACAACAACAGCAGAGCATATCATTGCTTCTTAATCTTCACATACTTTTCATACATAAACAGAGCGGTTTCCTGCGTTATTGACTGCACAGAGCCAGGCCTCATAAGCCTTATCTTTTCTATTGCTTGCTCTGCAGTAAGATTCTCTTTTTTTATCATATATGCTGCAAGCACTGCACCTGTCCTTCCCTTGCCTGCAGCGCAGTGAACCAAAACTGCCTTACCGCTACGAATCTTCTTATCTATGTAATTTACGGCTTCATCCAAAACTTCTATCGTTGGCGCGCCAAAGTCTTCCACCATTAGATGCAAGTAATCAATGTCGCCACCGTCAAACCATTTGGAAGGAAGAGGAACCTCTCTTACTGTGACAATAGACTTAATGCCTTTGTCAACAACCCATTTAAACTCCTCCTGATTGACTGGGAGCCCGGAGCCGGCCAACTTACCCTCTGTGACCCAGCTAAAGTTGGTGGGCCTGTCAGATATCATGCCATGGAACCGCCTGTAGGCATTCCCTATCTTTGTCAAACAGCAATCTAAAGGCCGTTACACTTTATTAACGATGCCATGTAATTGTGCGATTGCTTGCTTTTGAGAGTACTGTTACTTCCATATTATATATGCATATTACGCTTTTAATTAAGATTCACGTAGTACAAGGATAACAAGAATTGCAAAAAGAACAACAACAACAACGACTGTTTTTGATGTCCGATAAATTTTGTTGGTAAATCTATGATGCATCTTCTTTTTCTGCAATTAGAATAGTTCAGTATCAGAAGTGTTGTATGGTTGTCATACGCAATCTACATTAATGCTAGTCATGTTTTGCCCTTATTGGTTGAATAAAGTTTAATTTAATGTAGGCTAATCAAAAAATTTCTTACGAATTAATAATCCAGTTGACCTCTGAAATCAGGATATGTCCAACAATTCGCCTCGATATCAATGCTGCAAAAAATAAGGCAAGATGATATGACTAGATAGTCAAGATATATGTCACAAC
>CAYXGH010000112.1:0-5022 GCA_964464485.1 uncultured Nitrososphaera sp. | reverse complement strand
AGTCCGGGCAATATGCTCTAATACATCGAGATACGAGTACGCTACTATCAAAATTCTGTCAAGAAAGTAATGAAATCAGGAGTAAATCTACTAGATCAGACATTTAGAGAGAAAAGGAGTGCTCTTCTTAATAGGAGTTTCTTTTACTATATATATCTGCTCACCATTTCGAACAACTATCTATACCAAATGCCCAAACAGTGAACAACCTCTTTGGGAAACTTGACCCCAAAAGGATAAAAAGAATACGAAAATCTTTTGTCTAACTACAGTGCTATGTAGAGGTATGGACAGCAGACTCGACATTCCTCGAGTAGCCAAGCGCGAGTTCTTGGATTTTCTGCAAGATGAGGGTAAAGTGCGACTGGACGATTACATTGAAGGTGCAGTTGATGTCGCAGAAGAAGTCCATTCTGACCTAATGCGCGAAGATGGCACTTCGCCATTCCTTGAAACCCACACGTGGCCGGTCACGATGGATGTCGTAAGGCATTATCGCTCAGTCAATCGCAATATCACAAGCGTAGAAATTGCAACTGCAATTATGCATGACGTCATGGAAGACGATGAGAGAATCTTGAATCTATACGAATCCAAGTCATACGGATTTGAAGCGTATCTTGCATACCGATTTGGCAGCAGGATCCGCGACATTGCAAGCGAACTCAAGGTCAAACCCCTTGAAAACTATCCAGGAGCAAACGATGTAGAGCGCCAACTGGAGCGCTTTTTAGAATACTGCGACATCCTTCGCGATGCCGAATACGACGTTAAGGTAATCAAGCTGGCAGACAGACTCAACAATATGTCATTTATCGGGCACGTTCCAGGACATGACAAAATAAGGCGCTACATGCGGGAAGCAGAGGACTTTTACATCGCATACACTATGCTGCCGCCCAAAATGCCTCACTTCTATCAAAGCTTGAGAACCGCCTACGAAGAGCTGAGGGCATTATCGAAGCAAAAGCTGGTCGCCGCATAACTTCTTTTCTTTACAAACAATTTAATGATAGTAATTGATGGGGATAAATGATGTGATAAGCATTGACGACAACAACAACAACAAAAGACCTCAATGTTGCAGTTATTGTGAAATTAGAACCTGATTTCTCTGAAGGGAATGTCAGCTACAACGCCGACGGCACGCTCAATCGGGCAGAAACAAAGAGCATCCTTGGACCCCATAGTGCTATAGCGTCAAATGCGGCATTTTACGCTAAGGTCAAATATGGTGCGCGCGTTGCAGTTGGAACGATGGGCCCCCCTATTGCAGAGAGCGCTCTACAGCAAGCGCAGCTGCTTTGTGATGCCGACGAACTTCATTTGTATAGCGATAGGATCTTTGCAGGTGCCGACACGCTTGCCACCGCCGAAGTGCTCAAGGCCGGCATCTCTAAGGTGGAAGGAGGAGGTAAAGTAGATATTGTATTTTCCGGGCACAGGGCATCTGATGGCGAGACCGGACAGACAGGACCTCAGACTGCTTGGAAGCTGGGCTATACCTTTCTTGGCAATGTCATAGATTATAATGTTGATCTGCAGAGCAGATTGGTGAGGGCGCAGCGCCTGATCTCACTTCAAGGGTTTTATGATATCATTGAAGAGGTAGAGGCACCCCTTCCAGTTTTCATATCTATCGACCCATCATACAAGGCATTTTTTAATACTGTGTCACAGAGGCTTGCGTTTGAAAAATACCAGAAAGAAGCAAAATCACGGGCAGAAAACTACAAGCAATTCCTGAAGGTTTTAAACACGCAGCAGCTGGGTATCGATCCAAAACTAGTTGGGTTACCTGGCTCACCAACCATTGTATACAAAGTCGAGCGCATACCAAAGGCAAAGGCTAGCAGAAAAGCTGAAGTTATCGATGGAACAAACCGCGATCAGATTGCAAGGGTGGCAGCCAACATGTATGAGGTGCTTGGAGGCATGGTGATCAAATGATGTCAAAGTATCAACACCTCTATGTAGTAATAGAGCACGAAGACGGCGTGCCAGTGCCTGTCAGCCTTGAGATGTTAGGTGAGGCTAGAAGGCTCATGGATGGATTCAATAAGAAATATTCTTCTGACGAGAAAGTGGTCGCAGTTGTCCTTGGACATAATGTGCGCAAGTTATGTGAAGAACTTATTTTTTATGGCGCTGACGCAGTGATCTACGCAGATAGCCCGGAACTTCAATACAGGAGGAACCTTATCGACACCAAGGTGATAAGCCAGATAGCGAGGCGCAGAGAGGTGGCGGCAAAGTTTTCTAATACACCTGAATTTGTAAAACCACGCTACATGTTTTTTGGCGCAGACAGCATAGGGAGGCACCTATCTTCTACAGTTCTGGCAGAGTTAGAATCAGGACTTGCGTCGGATATTAACAAACTTGTTATCGAGGACTTGGAAATAAAACATGAACATAAGACAAAGGGACAAGCGATGAAGTATGAGAAAACGCTTGAAATGTACAGGCCCGACTTTTCTGGCTTCCTCTGGACCACTATTCTTTGCCTTGACAACCGTAACCCAGCTATTGAGCGTGAATACCATCCGCAGGCCTGCAGCATAATTCCCGGCGTGTTTGCCCCAATTGAGCCCGATAAATCAAGGCGCGGGGTAATAGTAGACTATGTCCCAGAATTTGACGAGCGTGACCTTCAGGTAAGAATACTTGATAGAAAAATAGTGAAAAGTGCAGTCGACTTTGATAGTCACAAGGCTGTCGTAAGTTTTGGCAAGGGAGTCAAGGATTCGCCCGAGCAGAACATCAAGCTGGTATCTGAACTTGCAAAAGAGATTGAAGCTGAAGTTGGCATTTCGCTCCCTATATCTAAAAAGCCGTTTCCTGTGAGCCAAGGAATAAACTCTACCTACATGATACCTGATAGGGTCATAGGAACGAGCGGCCGCAAGGTAGCATCCTTGCTCTATGTTGCAGTGGGAATAAGTGGCGCCATGCAGCACATTGCAGGCATGAAAGAGTCTGGGTTTACAGTGGCGATTAATCCAGATGAAAACTCGCCGATAAAGGACGAGTGCGACATATTTATCAGGGGAAGGATGGAGGATGTGATACCGCTATTGCTTGAGGAACTGAGAAAGCAAAGACCCATAATAGAGGTAAAGAAGTAATAATATGGAGCGCTATGACGTTGCAATAATTGGCGGCGGATCTGCTGGCCTTGCAGCCCTAAAACAGCTGTCAAACTTGAACAAACAAGCAATATTGATTGAGGCAGGCAAGAAGGCCGGCAGCAAGAACCTATCCGGTGGCATACTGTATTCTAAAAAGCCCAAGCATGGCAAGACGTATAACGTTGAAGACGTTTATCCAGAATTTCTGCAGGATATACCTGTCGAGCGCAGGATAACTCAGTACCTGCTGCATGCGACTTCTCGTGACAAGGTGTTTACAATGAACCTGACTGCAGCACATGAATATCAAGCGAACTTTGGCTATTCTGTTCTTCTCAATAAGCTAAATGGATGGTTTGCAAAGCAGGCCAGCGAAAGTGCAGAGCGGCAGGGTGGTGGCATAGTGTCAGGTGTGCATGTTCGCTCGCTAAGCTGGCAGGATGAAAAAACAGTAATTGAAACTGATGAGTTAGAACCCTTTGAAGCAAAAGCAGTAATTGCGGCAGACGGAGTCAACTCGGAAGTTGCAGAAATGACTGGTGCTAGGGAAAAATTCACGCCAGAGCAACTTTACCAAGGTGTAAAGGTCATAGTCAAGCTGCCAGAAGAGATAATTGAGCAGCGGTTCGGAATTGGGCCTGATGAAGGCGCTGCTCATCTATTTGCCGGCGACATCACGCTCAACCACATTGGGGGCGGATTTTTGTATACAAACCTCGATACACTTTCTGTAGGTGCAGTCTACCATTACGACTCGCTTATGGACAGGCCATCAGAACCTTACACGCTGGTAAATGCTCTGCTAAAGAATCCTTTGGTTGCAGAATTTATGAAAGATCAAGTGGCAGTCAAAGAGGAAATAGACAAGAACCTACCAAAAGAGGAACAGCTTAGGACACGGTTTGCGGTTAGCAAATTAATAAAGACGTGGAATGAGCTTCGTGATAGCTACCACTCGCGTGCTGTCAGGAAAAAGCTGGTTGAAAGCGGTAAGTACAAATCAGAAGAGGAAATCAAAGCAAGGCTTGATTCTGTGCAGAATGAGCTTGCTACAAAATATGACACAAAATTTGTCACTGATTATGTTGAGCTTGAATACGGAGCCAAGCTGGTGCCAGATGGCAAGCTCTGCGCAATGAAAAAGCCGTACTACAAGAATATCCTCTTTGTAGGCGATGCGGCCGGAAGAGGAGTTTTTATCGGACCCAGAATAGAAGGACTCAACGTCGGCATAGACGATGCAGTCAGGGCGGCAAACGCAGTCGCAAGAGCTATTGATAGAAACAACTTTTCTACCCAGTATATGGGCGAATCGTACAGCCAGTCAATAGAAGAGAGCCCATACACTCGAGATATGAAGGAGATAGACAAGGACTATCTGAAGATATTCCTCGATGCTGCAAGGGATGTGCCAAAGGATATCATCGGACAACGCTACGGCATGGTGTTCAGGTTAATGTCAAGTGGCACACTAAGAGGGCTGGCTGTAGGCTTTGCAAACATCCTTGGCTATGACAAGCTGCTACCGCTGGTCGAATCAGAAGACACGTATGTCCAGGTGCCAATAGAACTTGCAGAAAAGACCGGGAGACAAGTTCAGGCAACATATGAACCTACATTACCTACGATAGCCCAGCGCATCGCACGGCTAAAATACGATGACGATAGAGTCTCACACATCAGGGTGCTCAATCCGAAGTCAGAATTCATGAAAAAGATGGTGACCCTTTGCCCTACATTCTGTTACAGTATGGAAGGGGGTGACGTGACGCTCCAGCATGAAGCATGCATCGAGTGTGGCACCTGTGCTAAGGAAACGGAGTGGCGCCACCCAAGGGGAGAAAAAGGGATAATTTACCAGTACGGCTAGCTAACTAGCTAATTCTTCCAC
>CAYXGH010000111.1:0-5036 GCA_964464485.1 uncultured Nitrososphaera sp. | reverse complement strand
GCAACTTTTCATATCAAAGAAAGATGCCCCATCATAAAGTCATGTCTCCTAGCAGGATTATTATTCAAGCGACATTCACGTAATGTCATCTGTGTAAGAACCTTGCATTATTGCCTGCCAGAGGTAGGTTTTTAATGGATTGACAACAACTTTTACTGCCCGAGCATGCAAGCAAACCAAGAACAGCAGCTTGACGCCGTCGATAAAAGACTTCTAAACGAGATCCAGTGGGTCTTTCCTCTTGTTGATAGGCCTTATCTAGAGATTGCAAAGAGATATGACATTTCGGAGGAAGACGTCATGCGTAGGGTAGCATTTATGAAGAACATGGGCATCATCCGACAGATCAACGCCATTTTTGACACAAGGCGACTTGGATACAGGAGCGCCCTTATTGCGTTTGCAGTCAGACCTGACAAACTTGACTATGTAGCGGGGAAAGTAGATGAGCATCCTGGGGTCAGCCACAACTATGAGCGCAATCATGAGTATAATATGTGGTTCACGCTTGCAGTGCCTCCAGGATCAGATATGAAGCAAGACCTTGACAGAATGGCATCATTTGAAGGCGTTATCAAACATAGAGTTTTGCCAACACTGAAGCTCTACAAGATCGGCGTCAGGCTTGATATGGTTAATAAAGACCCAGATAAGCTTGTGCCGACGGATAAAGTGAAGCATCTAAACCAAGAGAAAGTTCAACTAAGTGGGCGGGACAGAGAGTTCATCCGTGAATTGCAGAAGGACTTGGCAGTAGTGCCAGAGCCCTTCAAGGAGCTTGCCAATAGTTTAGATGTAACTACAGCGGAATTGTTTGCCAAGGCCGCAGAATATGAAAACACTGGCATAATGAGGCGCTTTGCCGCAATACTTCGCCATCGCGAAGCTGGCTTTGTTGCAAATGGTATGGTCGTATGGCAGGTGCCGGAGAACAGAGTAGACGAAGTAGGCTTCAGACTTGCTGCATTTCCACAGGTGAGTCACTGCTACAGAAGGCCGGTATATCCTGATTGGAGGTTCAATCTTTTCAGCATGGTACATGCCCGGACGCTGCAAGCGGCTGAAAAGATTGCTGCAGAAATGTCAGAAATGGTGGGCATAAAGGACTATCAGATACTGTTTAGCTCACGAGAGTTCAAGAAAGAGCGCGTAAAATATTTTGTCTAGTGCATCTAGTCGGCACCCAGAAAAATCTCTACTCTAAATAGCCTGTATGTCAATTTTTCAATGACAACCTGCAACAATCTTCTCTGATGAAGATATGATCTGCAGAAGATCCTCAGTTTGCGCTCTCATTTGGCAACAGGCTCGACATAAAAGTTCTTTTCATACATCTCCTCCATTCTTGCAATTTCAGTGCTATTGAGGTACTTGTCATCTGACAGCGATGTAAACAGTTCTATTTCTTCAATACTTACCATTGTCGGCAGGATGACTGAAATTTGCTTTTGCGACAGTATGAACTTAATTGCAAGTTCTGTGATGTTCCATCCCTTGCTGCTTGCAAGAGGTTTCATATTCTCTATCTTTTGCATCGCCTCAATGATGAACTCTTGCTTTCTAAAACTGCGGTGGTCGTTCTTGTCAAACTTTGTATCCGTATTGACCTTGCCAGTAAGTAAGCCTGACGCATCAGGAACTCTTACCATTATGCCGACATTGTGCCGCTCTGCTGCTTGCATAAAGTCTCGTGCAGGGTCCTGCTCCAAAATATTGTAGACAGTCTGGAGGCATGTAATGTTCCTTTTTTCGATAGCTTCCAAGCCTTCGTCCTTCCACCCTATTGCTGGTCCAAGCGCCACCCCATGGCTCTTGATCGTGCCTTTTTTGACCATGTACTCAATAGAAGCAAAGAGCTTGTCGTTTTCTATTGCGTCCACCTTGGGATTGTGGAGGCTATAAACATCTATGTAATCAGTCTGCAGACGGTCGAGGCTCTGGCTAATAGCAAACTGCAAAAATTCTTGGTTATGCTTTTGTGGTAGTTCACTGTGTCCTACCTGCTTGGTGCTATACATGTCATAGCCCCACTTTGTAGAATAGACCACGTCATTGCGCATATCCTTGAACACTTGCGCTATAAGCTTCTCGCTTTTCCCCTTGCCGTATATGTCTGCAGTCTCGAAAAAGTTGATACCCAAATCATAGGCACGCTTTAGCATCCTGATCGCTTCATCGTCGTCAATCTTTTTTCCCCACCAGTCAAGCCCTATAGTCCATGCACCAAAGCCAATCTCGCTTACCTTTATACCACTCTTACCCAAAGTTCGGTATTTCATGCCGCTATAGATAGCACTCCCTTTACTTCAGACGCTATTGTGTTGAATTGCAGATCATCCATTATGGGTCTGCCACTTACATCTATGTCAAGCGGGATCCATGATCTGCAGCCAATCCATTCAGGCTTGTTTTCAATCAGTATTGGTCGCTCAAGTTTGAAAACACGTAAGAGTATTATACTCATAGGCTTCCTTGGATTGTAATCCATCCTTGCATTAACATAGCTTTCGTTCCAGATATGGTAGTTTGCAAGCATCCTAAGAGTAATGCGGTCCGTTATTTCTTTGACTTCTATGGATTCTGCATAGCTTGTAATCCTGTTGGTTCCGATGGCTGGCTGATCCTTTAGCACTTCGTCAAGCTTATTTGCATAGTCAGCCTGCAAATGATCTTTTGACTGGTGTTCGTATGTTGGAAATAGTAAAAATCTGTCGTGCCTGACTTTGAAGCCCTGGCGGTATTCCAGTATGCCGCCCTTGCGTAAAAGCAGAACCTGCCTGCCCTCTTCAAGAGCCCTGCAGACGACAGCCCATTCTTTCAGAGCCTGCATAATTATCCTAGACTTTTAATGATGTCCTCAACTCCCTTATAAACGCAGACAATCATTGGAGTGTCACGGATAATATACTTGCTCACTTTGGTTTCGCGCAGCTGAATTATCAGTTCCTGAAATGCCATCAGATCCATAGTTTCAAAGGCTAGCATGAAATCCTGATCATCAAGGCCAAAGGAGTAAGTGGTGTTGAGCCTGATCTGTGGAAACTTCCGTCCCACCAAGATATGCTCCTCCATCATTTTCTTGCGCTCTTCAAAAGGCAGCAGGTACCATTCCCTTGACTTAACAAATGGATAGACGATACAATACTTCATAGGCTGTTCGTCTGTCATAAATCCGGGTGTAATCTTCGATGAGTAGACAGACGGTCTTGTTGCAGAGAGGAAAACATATGATGGCAGCAGGTATTTGCCAAGGACAGTTGAATAGATCTTGGATGTCATTACCTGCGTCTTTTCTAGAGAGTCAGAAATCATCCATAACATCAAGTCGCTATCTTCGCGTAGGCCCAGAGTTGAGTATGTCCTTATCTTTATCTTGGTGTTGGCAACCTCAACTAGGCTAGAAAACTCTTTGGCTGCTTCCTCCTTGCCTATCTCATTTAGCCAGCGCCACTTGGGATCCACCCTGAAGAATGAGAAGTTGAGAAATGTTGCTGCCTGGGACTCTTCTGACGTGGATGCTTCTGCAACCATCTGGATGGAAGTAAATTTAGTGGGGCCTAATTTTTACTTGTCTTCTTCTATGCCGAGCCAGGTGTAACCCTTCGCTTCCAGTTCTTCAGCCAATTCTTTGCCGCCTGATTTAATAACCTTGCCCCTTGCAACTACATGGACATAATCAAGCTTTTTGAGGTAGCGAAGGATTCTGGCATAATGAGTAATTACAAGCACGCCGGCGCCCGTATCAATCAATTTGTTTATTGCCTCCGCAACTGACTTGACCGAATCGATGTCCAGACCCGAGTCCGGCTCATCTAGAATCGCGATATTCGGTTTGAGAACTAGCATTTGCATGACTTCTGACCGTTTCTTTTCGCCACCGGAGAACCCTTCATTGAGGTAACGGCTTAGAAACGAAGGATCGAGTCCCACCGCATCAAGATTCTTTTTGACATACTCGTGGAATTCTCGAACTGTAATGAAAACCTCCCGGTTTTGTTCCTCGCCAAGTGACTTGTTGAGAGTGTTGTAGGCGTTTCTCAAAAAGTGGCTGTAGCCAACTCCTGGAATCTCTGTCGGGTATTGAAAGCCAAGAAAGAGACCCTTTCTTGCTCTCAGATCAGTTGAGAGATTAAGGATGCTCTCGCCTCTGACCAAAATGTCACCCGAGTCGATGTTATACTTAGGATGACCCATAATGGCATTTGCAAGCGTGCTTTTGCCAGAGCCGTTTGGACCCATAATGGCATGAACCTCACCCTTGTTAATGCTAAGGTTGAGTCCTGTAAGTATCTCCTTGCCATCAATGCTGGTATGCAAGTCTTTTACCTCTAGAAACATCATATTATAACAGTGTTATATGCACTTAATATAAGTATTGTGCGGACGAATTCCGTACAAAGTTGGTGTTTCAAAGTAACTGCTGCATGCAGTTGTCATTGCTTGGGCCTGATCGTCTTTGTTCATCATTGTCCTCTTGAGCATTTCTTCTCGATCCTACCAGATCAATGCTTATGCTGCGTAGATTCTTACTAATATTACTGGCATCTCTTTTGATATCCGTTAGGGCATTCGATATTACTTCGACTGGAGGTTGTTCGTATCTTGCACCGGTATTTTCGAATTGTTAACACAGGCTGTCATATTGATTGTTTGCCTTCAGTCATGAGTATCGCCAAGAATATCTTTACACTGCCAGTGAAGCTCTGTTGTTGTTTGGTTGTCTCTAAAGAAGTTAAAAATCGATTGGGCTGTATGAACACCTGCTCCAGTAGGTATAAAGAATCTTTGGTGTTTGTTAGGTTGTTATAATTCAGTTGTCCATGTTCTTTGAGAGCCCTCGAATTCTATGGTTCTAAAGTTTACAGTTATCCTTCAGCTGCTCCTTTGCCGATATTTGTTATTACAAATCCAATGAAGCAGGTCCGATTTGTGCTATTAACCCTTTTAGAAATGGTTTGAATTGTGCTTTGGTAGATTCTTCGAGGACGGTAACGCTGTTCTTAGTTTGCTTTGCGTAATACCAAGTTATGGCCGCT
>CAYXGH010000110.1:0-5105 GCA_964464485.1 uncultured Nitrososphaera sp. | reverse complement strand
ACGAGAGACGTACAACCCTTTTAATGTAGTGATGCGAGGTTCTCAGACCAATGTCAGATCCAAAGGAGTAACCCGAGGATCCCGTTGCTTTTAAAGGTGCTAAATCAGGGTTTGAATTTTATGGCATGAGACAGCAACCTAAAAGGTCTCGTACGCATCGAAGCGAGACTAGAGGATTTGGAAGAAAGAGCTTCAAACAAAGGACTAAGATAAGTGAAAAGATAGTATGTTCTATTTTAGATCGTCAACATTAAAAGGCTATGGTACGGGTGATCATTTAGGTCACACATAGGCTTCCTGTGGTCGTCCGTCCTTCCTTCTGACCTATGTGATATTCAGCAGATTAATAGATTTTATTATAAGTTTATGAACTTCTATGCCCAGATCATCTGTGTTCAAGATATCTCTAATCGATTGATCAGGTAGAGATTCCTTGTGGCAGCTTCAGCTGAGACGCGGACTTTAGGATATTTACTTTCTGCTACGATTTTGAGCAAGGTAGAGGAACGATCATCGCGTATTAAAGTTGCCAGGTATACATTCTATTGTCAGATTATTACTATTTGTCATCGCTTCACTTCAATATTAATTAGATCTTGAGGCGGATTAGTAATTCTAAATGTACCACAAGTAGTTATGAGTCTGTCAAGGTTACAACCATCTCTCTCTTCTTTGAACCTTCTCTTCTTATGTTATGGCAGCTGATGCATATGCATATTCTACATCATCTGGTCCGATGCTTTTCTTCAAGGTATCAGTTTCTTTCGCAAGATCTCGAAATTGTTTCTTCACACGATCCCCCTCCTTGTCTGGATTAAGTAAACAGCGCTTTCTATTTGAATTTATTCATTTCCCATGCAAACCATTTGTTATAGTGCATAATGTAGAGACACATGAAATACTACTTCTGAATTGTCTCTGATGCCAGATAGTCAATGTATAGTGTTGCATTTGTATCTGTTCATTTTATTTCAGCGTCCTGTCATGTGGCTTGCTTTTAATATCGCCTGCTCCTCCATCAGACAATGATAGCAGGCCCTGTGCTGCAAGGCGGGCCATTCCCTTTGAATTGAGCATCAAATACTGCCCATCTATTTGGACAAACTTGTTTTCTGTGACATATCTTGTCACGCGGTCTGTGAAATCTTTGCTCCACCCAAGCCTTTCCTGAATCGTTGACTGGTCGATTTTTCGCGTCTGTCCACTCTCTGCTATATGCAACATGAACAAATCGGCGGCAAACTCATCACGCTGGCGTGATCGTTTGCTCCATTGGGTCAAAAGGCCGCGCTTTGGAGCAAGTAGCCATGTTAGACCAAATCCAATTCCGGTAGTAGTTGCCATAGCTCCCGCGATAGAGACGTCGAGCGTGGTAGCCATGAAATATCCGCCAACGGCGCTGATTGCACCAATCGTGACTGAAAGGCCTATCATTATAGACAGCCTGTCTGTCAGGAGGTATGCAGAAGCGGCAGGCACTATAAACAGCGCTACCACCAAGATGGCGCCTACTGACTCAAATGCAACGACTGCAGTTGTAGCGACCATTATCATGAGCAAATAGTGCACCAGTACTGGGGCAAAGCCAAGTATCGATGCTAGGGCCGCATCAAATGTGCTCAGCTTTAATTCCTTGTACAGCAGGATGATAAAAGCCAAGTTGGCTATAGTCAGTATGCCAAGTACCCATAGGGATTTTGCGCCAAGGTTTACTGAATCCCAGAACAGAGTATCAAATGGAGAATACTCTATCTGGCCATAGAGTACATGCTGCGTATCGATGTGGACGTTTCCTGCCTGCGAGATCAATATTATTCCTATTGAAAAGAGAGCTGGAAAGACGACTCCTATTGCCGAGTCTTCTTTTAACAGACGGCCTCTATGCAGAATCTCTACGAGAGTCACCGTAAGGACGCCAGTCATTACTCCTCCAATAACTACATGCAGTGTAGTCCGCTCGCCGGTCATCAACACTGCAATGGCCAAACCAGGCAGGATGGCGTGGCTGATTGCGTCAGACATCATGGACATGTTTCTTGCTATCAGAAAGGCTCCGAGCAACGCACAGCTTATCGAAACAAGGACTCCTGTGGCAATGATCACTAACTGCTCGTTCAAGGCTCTGCCCCCTTTGCCAGAGACGTGCTGCGGTGCTGGCGTAGAAAAGACCAGACAACTCCTCTCTTGGTCGAAAATAAGAGTGATACTGCCAGAATGACTGTGGTTGTCAGGACAATGACCGGCCCTGTAGACAGATTGGGGACCATGCTGCTAAACGAGGCTCCAATGATTCCTGATGTGGCGCCAAACAAAGCAGAAAGCATAATCATTGTACGCAAGTTTTGCGTCCACTGCCTAGCAGCTGCTGCTGGTGCGATTAACATGGCCACCATCAGCACTACCCCTACAGTCTGGAGACCTATTACGACGGCAACGACTATGAGCGATGTCAACAGGATGTTCAGGTACTTTGTCGGCAAGCCGACGCTCGACCCAAAGTCCGGATCAAATGTAAGCAATTTGAATTCCTTAAAGAATAAAGCGAGTATGGCAAGAGCCGCTATTGTCAGGACTCCGATGTTTACTACATCCCTTTCGACTAGGGCTGCAGCCTGGCCAAACATAAAGCGATCAAGGCCTCCTTGGCTGGCGCCAGAAGATCCCTGTATAAAGGTTAGGAGAACTGTGCCAAAGGCAAAGAATGTCGATAGGACTATTCCTAGCGCTGCGTCTTGCTTTAAGCGCGTGGTGTTGGTAATTCCAAAAACTGCCATGGCTCCAAGCCATGCAGTCAGGCCTGCGCCCAGGATAAGCACGAGGGGCTCTTTTGCTCCAGCTAGAATAAAGGCGATAGTAATCCCTGGAAGGGCAGCGTGCGAAAGAGCGGCTCCTGTAAGGCTCTGCCTGCGCAGGACTGCAAAACTTCCCAGCGCTCCGCTTGCTACCCCAAGCACAGCAGAGCCCAGTGCAACGTATCGAAATGTATAGTCTGCAAAGAAATTGATCAGAGCCTGTAGTATTTCTTCCATTATTTGTCACTGCCTTTCCTTGGAGCCAGCAATTATCTCTGTCCCGTTGCTATGTCTTCCATAAGCAAGCTGCAGGTTTTCTTCAGTAAAGACTTTGTCCAGCGGCCCTGCCGCTACCAGCTTTAGATTTAGCATTATTACCCATTCAAAGTATTTTTTCACAGTCTGCAGATCGTGATGGACCATAACTATTGTTCTTCCAGCACGGCGCAGTTCTCCGAGTATTGAGAGAATTGTCTCCTCGGTGACTGCGTCTACACCGTTAAGTGGCTCGTCCATAAGGTAGATCTTGGCGTTCTGCGCAAGGGCACGTGCCAGAAACACCCGCTGCTGCTGGCCCCCTGAAAGCTGGCCTATCTGTCTGTTGGCAAAATTTTCAAGGCTCACTTTTCGCAGGCACTCAAGCGCTATTTTTTTGATAGCCTGGTTAGGCCTCTTGATCCATCCGAGTTCGCCGTACAACCCCATTTCTACTACGTCAAGAGCATTTGTGGGAAAGTCCCAGTCCACCGTCCCCCGCTGCGGCACATAGGCTACTAGCCTGCGCTGCTGGGAATACGGCTTTCCATAGACTAAAATCTTTCCTGCAGTTTTAGGAGCAAGGCCAAGTATCGCTTTGATCAGTGTTGTTTTTCCTGCCCCATTTGGGCCGATTATTGCCACGAGCTTACTATCTGGAATAGTCAGGTCCACGTCCCAGATAACGGGCTTTGTATGATACGCTACTGTGAGGTCTCTGATTTCAATAGGATCTGCAGCGCCATTGGATGGGAGAGATTTATCTGACCTGTCATTGTTGAAAATCAATTTTTCTCCCATCCATTTCTTGCCCGGTTATTGTAGGGCATTTGCAATAGTATCTACGTTGTATCTAAAGGCGCCGACAAAGATGCCTTCAAGGGTTTCTGTATCCCCAATTGCGTCAGAAAAAAGCTGTCCCCCTACAACCACTTCATGCCCGCGGTCTCTGGCTGCCTCTTTAAGGGCCTCTATAGTGTTTGGAGATACCGTAGTCTCGACAAATATTGCTTTTATTCCTCGCTCGGCCACCATGTCTGCTAGCCTCTGGATTTCCTGTATTCCAGCCTCACTTTCGGTGCTCCACCCTTGGATTCCCATTACTTCCATGCCGTAGGCTCTTCCAAAGTACTGAAATGCATCGTGTGCAGTAACCAGGATGCGTTGTTCTTCTGGAATGCCCTGAATTCTTTCTAATGACGCGTCATGCAGACTCTGGAGCTCTTCAAGATATTCGTCAAGGTTGCTCTGATAAGACTCTGAATTATCTGGATCGACTTCAGCCAGCGCATCTGCTACGACCCTTGCAGCTTCCATCCACAGAGTAGCGTCCCACCATATGTGTGGGTCCAGGCCCCCCACATTGAGTTCCAAGAGGAGATCCTGTGGTATGTTCTCAGAAACGGCATACACCGGCTTTCCGTCGCGGCTTATCTGGATAAATATATCTCCCATTTTGCCTTCTAGGTTGAGTCCATTATAAAATATCACGTCAGAATTTCTGAGCTTCTCTACGTCGCTTGCACTGGCCCTATATAGGTGCGGATCGACGCCAGGCCCCATTATTCCTGTTACTGTAACATGCTCTGATCCTATTTCTTGCACTAGATCCGTAATCATGTTAGTAGTTGTCGTGACACGGATAGCATCACTTAAACCAGAAGACGAAGTCGTGGAGGGGCTATTGCCTGCCAGTACTATAGGTCCGGCAATGGCAGCTGCCGCGGCTATTCCAATAAATATTAAAAGTTTCCTTTGCAACAATTCCTAATGACCTTTTTAAAGAATTCTAATATTTAAATCTTAGCATAGAGCAATATTATTAGCCTATACTAATAATAGTAGCGCAGACTAACTTTAGAAATAAAGATAAAAGGATTAATTTTTCATTGAAACACTCTCACGAATTAGGATACTGACAACTTAAGAGGGAGACAGAGTGAATCGTTCACAGAATTAAGCTGATCTCCCTTCAACTTACCAGAACTATTTTGTAGAAGGATTAGCCATAGGGGCTTCTGTTGTCCTTGGAGAAATTGCACTAAGTACATTTCTAAT
>CAYXGH010000109.1:0-5128 GCA_964464485.1 uncultured Nitrososphaera sp. | reverse complement strand
GGTTGCTGATATGATATGCCGGTCACAGAGAAAACGAGAATAGCCGCTACAGCGGTGACAAAAAATGCCTTAGGAATGATCACTGTTAATTTGCTTCTTTTCATGCATTTAAACAAAAGGGTTGCTCTTAATATAAAAAAAAGATAGGGGATATATTCTATATCTTTTTGTAAGTTCTTTATTATCAGCTTAGTGACAAGCGAAAAAGTTCATTCTTTTTGTAATTAGCTAATAGACATAGATTGGCACGTCAATTCTACTGTAAAAGTTTAGTTTCAAACACTATCAAAGATTATTAAAGTGGTAGGAGCATAAATATAGAACATGACAAAAGTTGTATGGAACTATTCTTGTATGTTATTCTGGGCTGTTAAGTATTCTAATCCTACTATGTTTCACGGTATTTCATTATCACTACCTCTTTAATAGCCGGTAGAGAAGTGGACATCAGGTCACATACAACTTTTTTGCCAGAAGTACGGCAGGAGCAATGAGGAGCAGAGTTGCTAGCCCATAGGGCAGGCCAGCTGTCCCAGTCACAAATACCGAATCAAGTATTATTATGGAGATGACCATGTTTCTCACCGCCTTTTGCACTGAAGGCAATTCTTTCGTAAGATGCTGTTTAAAAGTGACAATCATGACTGCAGCAAATATCGACAGATTAAGAAGAAATGCCCATTGCAGGTGCAGCAGCAACAAGCCCAAAGCAGCTACAGCTGAAATAACACCAAATACCATCAAAAAGGCTATAGTGGAATTTGGTCTTTCATTTCCTGCTTCTTTTTTGCTTAGGATTGTGATTGCTACTATGTATAGAAATAGTGACGCTGCTGCAACTCCTACAATAGCATATGAGTGATTATTGGCGTATAGCAGTACAGGGCTTGCTCCGAAGATCACGTTTAGAAACCTGGCGCCACCCATTGCAAACGGACCTGAAAGGCCATGCTTCAGCCGGTAATTATAGGCAATTATTGCAAAAGTGAGTGCTAGACTAACTGCAAGGCTTAAAGGACCAAGTGCCAAGGCTATAGTGTTTGCAATTAACAGTGCAACCATTGCAATGGCCAGGGCATGCCTCTTTGAGATATTTCCCGAAGGAAGGGGCCGGGATGGACGTTCTCTTTTATCTATCTCAACGTCAAAATAGTCATTTAGAACTATTCCTCCAACATACAACAAGCCCGAGGAGACCATAAGTGCAATCAAGTGCACACTGTCTGCTTCGGCTACTGTAACAGCTGCAAAGTAGCCAGCCAATATATTAGAAGGGGTAGTGAATACGTTTGGGAGCCTAATTAGCAGAAGATATTCTTTGAGGCGTTGGCCTACATTATGCTGCAAAGGTAGCTGTACGCCTCTTTTGCTGCGTCTACAGGATTATCTTGGTATGGATAGAGCTCTACAGTAACAAACCCTCGGTAACCGATGTTATCCATTGCATCAAAGACTGAACGAAAATCGATTGAGCCCTTGCCGGGGATTAGGTGGTTGTGAATTCTAGTGTGCGCGATGTCTGCTAAGTGAAAATGCTCAATATAATCTGATAATTCATAGACGACTTTGGCCGGATCTTCATTTACGCAATAAAAGTGGCCGATGTCAAAGTTGAGCCTAATGTACTTAGAGTTAATAATTTTTGTCATAAAGTTCTTGAACTGCCTTGAATTTTCAATGAGAAGGCCTGGTTCCGGCTCGATCAGCACTTTTATGTCTTCTTCCTCTGCCATTTTTGCTACCCTTGTCACACCATCAAGAAATATTTTTTCAAGCCAGCTTATATCGTGGTATTGTTGTTGTGGTGATGATGGGAGTGGTGGTGGTGGTGATGGTGGCACTGGACCACCTGGCTCTGTAGACAGGTGCTTTGCTCCGATTTTTTTTGCAAGCCTTATGCATTCAATCGTATGCTCTATACGCATCTCTCTGCTATCCTCTATCCAAGAAGGATGGTACGTATCTCCAATTGCGTACAGTGTAAATGCATTGAGGTTTGAGATTTGCATGTTGGACGACGCAAGAGTTTTCTTCAAAGATCTAACATGATCGTCTGTAAAAGTAGGCGCATATGCATGCGGGATATCACACAGGATCTCAACGCCGCTATAGCCTACCTTTGCAATCTCTCTTATCGAATCTTCAAGGGAGTATCGCTTGAAGGCATTGGTGCTAAATGCCAGCTTGATCATTTTATTACTACGGCTTCCAGGTAAATCGTGGCGACTGCTTGAAGAAATCGTAGGCGTTGTAGAATGTTACACGCTCGATTTCATTGGTGCTAAAGCTGGCTTTCCTCATCTCTCTTGCTACAAGGGGGACGCTGAGCGGGTCTGATGGACCCCAGTCAGCTGCACTATGGATCATTATTCTTTCTGTGCCATATTTTTTGACGATGTTCATTGCACGCTCTGGTGACAACTTTGATACAGGATACACTGAAAGTCCAGCCCACATGCCGAACTCGAGCGTCTTTTCAATTGTTTCTTCTACATTATGGTCTATCAAAATTTTGTGCCTATTGTAGCGCTTCCCATGTTCGCTATTTAATATCAGCTCAATACGTCGCATGCCTTCCGGCTTGTTATTGTGCGGCAGGTGAACCGTCATGAGCATGTTCTTTTCTGCTGCAATATCCATCTGCTTTACAAACATCTCCTCTTCGAGATCATTTATGAGATTGTAGCCAAGCTCTCCTATAGCTACTACGCGTTCCCTGTCTAAATATTTCTTCATGGCTTCCATGGCGTCTAAGGCAAGTGGCCGTTCCATGGCCTCCTTTGGGTTTACTGAAATGCAGACAAAGTGCTCTATTCCAAAGTCTCTTGCCCGCTTTGTTTCAAAAGTTATCATATGTTCCCAATAGTCCTCAAATGTTCCAACCGATGTCCGTGGGCTGCCTAGCCAAAATGATGGCTGGACTATTACCTCTATTCCAGCCTTGGACATTGCTTCATAATCGTCAGTGGTGCGAGAGTACATATGTATATGGGGTTCAAATAGCCTTGTCATATCTCTCTGTACTATGACAAGCTGCATTGTAACGCTTTTTAGGTTGTAGAACAAATTTACAGTATCAACAGAATATGCTGGCTGCCGTTTTCTATGCACCTAACAACATTGTTGTGCAGAAAGTACCTATCAGTCACAGGAAAGTCATGCTCAAGGTGAGCGCCTGCGCAGTCTGTGGGTATGACGCTCGCGTCTTTAGAAATGGTCATCAAAAGGTGCGCCCCCCGGTAATTTTAGGCCACGAGCTTTGTGGAGAAATACAAAACGACATTCTAGCAGGCGACGGCGGCATGACCATAAACGCAGGTTCAAGGGTTGCCGTTTCCCCCCTGATCCCTTGCCTTCAGTGCCCATATTGCAAGGTTGGTGATTACAACCTTTGCATCAACTTGAGGGAGATAGGCTCTACGTCAGATGGCGGCTTTGCACAATATGTTACAATACCAGAGCAGTTGATTAGAATGGGCGGCCTGGTGCCAGTGCCAGACAACCTAACTGATGAAGAAGCTGCCCTTTTAGAGCCTCTTGCGTGCTGCCTGAACAGCTATTCTCGCATGCTTCCTATTGCAAAGGAAAGCTCTGTTGTGATAATAGGGGATGGACCCATGGGACTCATTCACCTTCAGCTGTTCAAGAGATTATCGAGCTCGAGAGTAGCAATCGTCGGCAAGGTTCCATTAAGAATGGAAAAGGCAAGGGCGATGGGTGCTGATGCGGTCTTTGTTTATTCCCGTGAAACGGTTCCTGACGTTCTTGATTTTGCTAGAGCTTCTTCTTCTGGTGCAGGAGTTACAGTGATTGCGACGAGCAACCCTGTTGCCTTTGAACTCGCGACAAAGGTCTCTGCTAGGAACTCCAAGATAAATGTCTTTGCCGGCATGCCGAGTGGACAGACATTTTTGTTGGATGCCAACTGGCTGCACTATAACCAGATCTCTATCACTGGCACCTTTAGCTCCACGCCGAAAATGCTAGGGGAGGCTACAAGAATTGCATCAGAAAAAACGATTGACCTCTCCGCAATTGTTACACACAAGTATTCTCTTCCAGAAATAGAAGAAGCAATAGAGGTCACTGAAAAGTATCACGGACTGAGGGCTGTGATAAACAAATTCTAGTTTGCAGGAAGGCGGCGTGGCTGCTTACAGCACAAGATCCTGTCAAAGGGTTTTGTTAACTATCTTTAGCAGACATAATAGCGTGCACTTATATTTTCCTCTCAGTGGAAATAAGAAAGGCGTATTTGCCTCCACTGAACTTGTTATGTGAAAATACCAAGGATCGAACAGTGCAAAAGCTATGATTCTACACTTGAAGTGCAAATCAAGGGGGACTGAAAAAAGATCTCCACGGCTCCTTTCCCTTCATATGCCCCTCATTGGCTCATGCTGCAGGATCTCTTCCTGATCTTTTCTTTTTTTCGCACCTCTTGATTTGTATCTAAGCTTACTACCGCAGCAAAAACAGTGGGTTGCGCCTTCATTATGAAAATAAACAGCGCACCTGCTGCAATAGTTCATTCCCTTATTATAGAGGCTGCCGTTATAGCCTCGCATTCCAACTCGTTGACACAAGTTTCTACAAACCAAAGCCCAAGCGCCTAGCTGAAACCAACTAGATATAAAAGCACTATTGCCTAAGCAAGAGAGAAAACGGTGTTCTTATTGTTTTATTTTCTTGCCTCAAGCCAGATTGTAAAGAGTGCTCGTCTAATTAACTTATAGGGCACCGCTAATTCTTAGAGCCACCATATATCTTGCACATACACATAAAATCATGTAATTGCTTTGTAATTCGCGTCGAACAGACAGAACCACGATAATAACCGATTGTTGACTAAAGGATGATTTTATTGTTAGGATTAGTGATTGACTCATATGACTAAGCTAATAATAATAATACTTCTCAAGCTAACACCATATACGCGACTAGCATAGGCCCACTGTCTGTTTTTCTTGCCAAGGCTCTTTGGGAGATTTGAAACACCAATTTTGCAGGTTACGATAAGAGAAATACTAAATAATAATACTACAGTGGGCCGTAAGGGATTTGAACCCTCGGCCTTTCGATTATCAGTCGAACGCTCCTCCAAGCTGAGCTAACGGCCCGGTCATTT
>CAYXGH010000108.1:0-5168 GCA_964464485.1 uncultured Nitrososphaera sp. | reverse complement strand
ATAAGCAACTACTATGCTGATTATCTTTGATGTGGAGGGTGTTCTGCTTAACGCTGAGTACCTTCCAGTTTTAGCTCAGGTCATGGGTCCCAGAAAAGAGAAAGAGATCTGGGATATCACCAACGCCGGCATCAGAGGCGAGATCAACTGGGAAGAGGGGCTCAGACGCCGAGTGCAAGCACTGAGAGGGATTAGCTATGAAGATGCCAAGAAGATAGGCGAAAGCCTGCCAATAATGCCGGGCGCAAAAGAGCTTTGCTCTGCGCTCAAGAAGGCGGAATGGAAAATGATTGCAGTATCCGGCGGCTTCACAATAATCACAGACAGGCTGAAAGAGGAGCTTGGAATCGATAGGATATTCTCTAACGAATTAGTGTTCAAGGATGGCAGATTGGAGGATGTGATAATGAATGTCACATCAGACAAGGCAGCTGCAATTAGGCCCGCGATAAGACAATGGGACATCCGGAAGGAGGATACTGTAGTGGTGGTAGACGGTGCCAATGACTTGAAGCTATTTGCTCTGGCTGGCTACACGGTAGGATTCTGCCCTGTAGACATGGTGAGAGAAAAGGCCGATGTTTCTATTGATAAGCGCGACCTGAGCCTACTCCTGAACTTGTTAAAAAAAAATTTTGGTGAGGCCGTATTGATAAATGCAGCAAGCAGGAGGCATTAGCAACCAACTCCTTTTTTAACTCCTCTATTTCAATCACTGCAGTTGATACAGATAACCTCTATTCGAATTTCGAATGACATTAGGCTGTACAACGATCTTAGCGCAGTGATCCTTGAAGCAATAGCCGATAGCCAAATAGAAATCCAGAATGGTGATATTCTTGTTGTCACGCACAAGATTGTATCAAAAGCAGAAGGGCATATAGTAGACCTTGCCCGCATTAAGCCTTCGACAAAGGCGATTAGGATGGCAAAGGAGTATGGTAAAGATCCACGCGTGATGGAGCTGATATTAAAAGAATCAATACAAATTTTGCGTGCAAAAAACGGCATAATTATATCAGAAACAAAGCACGGCTTTGTATGTGCAAATGCTGGCGTGGACCAAAGCAATGTGGAAGGTGATATGGCGGTGCTATTGCCAGTTGCCCCCGATGAGTCTGCAAGCAGGATCCAGGACGCGGTAAAGAAAAAGATCGGTAAGGAAATAGCAGTGATCATAACCGATACCTTTGGCCGGACGTTTAGAAACGGCCAAACAAATGTTGCAATAGGCATAGCTGGAATAAACCCCATCAAGAGTTACATCGGAACATATGACATGTATGGCAGAAAATTGAGAGTAACTGAGATTGCAGTGGCAGACGAGATAGCTTCTGCGGCCGAGCTTGTAATGGGCAAGGTCGAAGGCACGCCAGTGGCAATAGTCCGAGGCTATAGCTTTGAAAAAGCGTCAAAAACATCAGTCAAGTCGCTACTGAGGGCAAAGGAACGAGACCTTTTTCGGTAACAGCTGTAACATTTAATATTATGATGCTATAAATTTTACCTGATTCGCTACCATGAGTAATTCACCTACTAAGTCAATTGACGTAAGGGGACTTTACTGTCCTGAGCCAGTCTTCCGCACTAAGATGGAGGTCGAGCGCCTCAAGATAGGTGATACGCTCAAGATAGTTGCAGATGACCCTGAGTCTGAAGAGGACATCTCAAGGTGGGTCAATCGCAACGGACATCAGCTGATATCGTTAAATAAGAATGATAAAGATCTTGAATTCGTAATAAAGAAGGCGAAATAGAAAAAATGACGGCAGTTGCAAGACCTGATGTTGTCGAACAAATAGGACACACGCCGCTGATTGAGCTCAGGTCATTTTCTACCAAGAATGTAAAGCTATATGCTAAACTAGAGTGGCATAATCCCTTTGGCTCTGTAAAGGATAGGGCTGCATACTGGATGATAAAGCATGCAGAAAGGAAGGGAATCTTGAAGAAGGACAAGAGCATCATTATCGAGCCTTCATCCGGCAACACTGGTATTGCACTAGCAGGTATAGCAGCTGCACTGGGCTACAAAGTACAAATTGTTATACCTGAAAAGGTGAGTGAGGAAACAAAGAACATCCTACGCGATCTGGGCGCGACTCTCCATGAAACATCTGACGATTTGTGCCCCCGGGTAGGCGCCGGCACAGACCAGAGCATTGCGCTTGCAAAGGCCATTTCAAAGCCAAGGCCTGACATTTACTACATGCCAAACCAGTATGATAACGACGCCAATTTCTTGTCACACTATGAGAGCACTGGCCCTGAGATCTGGAAGCAGACAAACGGGACCATCACTCACTTTCTTACCGGCTGCGGAACAGGAGGTACAATAACTGGCACTGCAACGTTTCTGAAGGAAAAGAACAAGAACGTCCGCGCCATTGCGATACAGGCGCAAAAGAACCATCTTCTGCAGGGATTGCGAAACTTTGAAGAATCGGCAATTCCAGAGCTTTTCAAGCGGCGCCTTGATGCCGTAGACGAGTGGATGACTGCAACTAACAAGGACTCATTTGAAGCGGTAAGGCAGCTTGTTGAAAAGGAGACTATGCTTGTTGGCCCTTCGTCGGGATCTGTTATGGCTTCAATGTTGAAGGTAGCACATAACCTTGATCATGGTATTATTGCTGGCATTTTCGCGGACGACGGCAGAAAATTCAGGAGCCTCTACATTAGGGAAAATGTCCTAACCGAGCAGGAATATGACAGTGCTCTTAAGAGTGCAAAATATCTGTCCAAACTGGCTTACTCCTGAACTGAAGGCTTCTTCAGCTGACACGTGTGTGCACTAATATACTGTAAAGTGCTGCTGTACCAAACTCAAAAAATGAAGTAATACAATGAAGGCATATCCTCTCTGGGCATTGCAAGCCACTTGGACTCATAAGCCATCTGGCACAATTTTACACTCACGTAAAACGCCTGCAGGATTATTATTATTATTATATTTTTCAGCTATGCTTTCTTTCAGAAAGCCACTTTTCGACATCAATTGCTGCCATACAGCCAAAGCCTCCAGCAGTTACGGCCTGTCTGTATCTATGATCATGAACATCTCCAGCGGCAAACACGCCTTCAACGCTTGTCTTCGTGTGTTGCTTCAGGACGATATAGCCCTTATCGTCAAGCTCGAGTTGTCCTTTGAAAATTGCAGTATTGGGCTCGTGGCCAATTGCCACAAAGAGGCCACCTGTCTCGATAGTTCTTTCCTTGCCAGTATTGATATCCTTGACCAGGACAGTTGAAATCTTATTGTTGCCCTTGATATCTGCCACAACGTTATTCCAGATGAACTCGATCTTTGGGTTTTCAAGGGCCTTTTGCTGAAGGATCTTGCTAGCACGCAGAGAGTCGCGTCTGTGAACCACTCTGACTGACTTACCAAACTTTGTCAGAAATGTTGCTTCTTCCATTGCAGTATCGCCGCCACCGACGACTACAATGTTTTCGCCCTTGAAGAAGGGGCCATCACAAGTCGCGCAATATGAGACTCCTCTGCCGCTAAATTGCTGCTCTGCAGCAATACCAAGCTTTCGAGGAGACGCACCTGTGCATACTAAGGTTGCTTCTGCAGTATACGTCTCGGCATGAGTTGTGATTGTAAATGGCCTCTTCTTGAAATCAACTTTGAGCACCTCGTCATCGACAATTACTGCGCCAAATCTTTCTGCCTGTTGGCGCATGTTCATCATCAATTCAGGTCCAAATATGCCGTTTGGAAAGCCAGGATAATTTTCTACTTCACTTGTAGTCATGAGCTGGCCGCCAGGCAGGGTGCCTGTTATAATGAGCGTGCCCAGGTTAGCACGGGAAGTATAAATACCAGCTGTATATCCGGCAGGTCCAGAGCCAATTATTATTACGTCGTAGTGCTTCTGATCCCTAAAACTGCCTGATGGGCTGTCAGACAAAGTACAAAGTCACAATTTCGATACCTCTTAATAATTCGTTCGGAACGGGCTGAAAGTATGGAATATCATTGCATGAAGAGAGGCTACTGAAAGCGAAAAAAGAAAGCGAAAAAACTCAACTGAAATGGGCTGCATAGCTAAAATCTTCCAGCTCTTGGCTGACCCATTGATAATTTATTTGCCAGATTCATGTGATGGCTGCATAATGTTCTTTTTTCAATAGTGTGTATAAGATCCTCCTGCCAGTGCGCGTTAAGGAGTCTACAATCTTTGTTATTACAAAAAGGCTCACCGCTAGTGATAAAAAAGAATATCGCCTGCAGGACATAATTTATGGATGCTGCAGTAATTTTATCCTCATCATCGTAGTCAATGAACCTCCCTGCGAACTTTTTCTTTAGACTGCCATTATCTACTGCCATACCGCCAAGCAGCTGAGCAAGGTAGAATTCTCGCGGTTTTGCAAGAGCTTCGACTATGCCGGTTGTAGAAACGATCGAAGGTGTGCCACATATGACAGCACGGCCATGGTAGCGCCAATCATCCTCGCTAAAGGTGCACGTCAAAAGACTGATGAATGTGATGTGGATATGAGCCAGACTGAGTTCTGCACTAGGTATGATTTCTGCAAGGTTCTTCTGCATAACAAAGCCGTCGTACAGCGGAATCGTCGTCATCATCATCTTGCTGTCTTGTTCATGGTTTGGCTGCTTTTCAAAGGGCTGCTTGATGTCTGCTATCCTTGCTTGCTCTATTATCTTCTCTTCATACTTAAACGGTGGCCTGACGTCTATCTTGCAGCTTGGAAAAATCCTGTCAACCTCCTCAGCCACTGCTTTGGCATCAAGTGCTGGAGCTGAAGCAGTCTGATAGATGTGAACAAAGCGAGGGAAATCCAATTATTAAGGAAAAATTGGAAAAGTGAGAATATAAAAGGTTACTTCGCCCTCAGTTTGGGCGGACTTGGCATCTCCTTGAGCTTGCCCAATGCAACCTCGGCCGCTTTCTTGCCGGATAGGAGCATCGCACCAAACGTCGGCCCCATCCTTGGAAGGCCATGTGTTTCAGTAACAGACATGCCTGTTGCAATTAGCCCAGGAAATACTTCATCTGTGTGGTTGACTACGGCGTCCTCACTTCCTTCAACCCACATTGGGTCCATGCCCTTCCATTTGACATATCCGCGGTCCATCAGGCGCCTGACAGCAACTGAGTCGTGTCCTGAAGCATCGATTACGATCTTGCTTTCAA
>CAYXGH010000107.1:0-5177 GCA_964464485.1 uncultured Nitrososphaera sp. | reverse complement strand
TGCCCTCATAGCTACCTAGATCAGTCTCTGTAGACGCATCTTTCTCCATTGCAAAGCAAGCGGCTATACAGCATAAAACAGATATGAGAAAATGGATTAGAAGAATGTTAAATGCCAAGATTATAATTGATGTGACGCATTTTCTTCTGCGTGGAGATACAACACTCCTCCCGCCCAAAGGTGGCGATAGGCCTTTCATTCTGTGCCCTTGTCATGTTGTACTCTGTAATGCTGGTTGGGGTTTACATAAGTTCCTCGCACCAGGGACTCTCATGCCATGAATGGCCGCTCTGTCCAAATGGCTTTGGCCTCCCTTCGGAGACGCATTTCTTTGAACATTATCATAGGGTGATGGTGGTGATAACGGCTGGCCTTATCTTTGCTACCGCAGCATACTCATTCAAGAAATTCAAACCAGCACTAAAAACTGCAATCATTGCCGCGATAGTCATATCAGTGCAGATAATATTTGGCATGATGGTGGTCACTACCCGCCTTGAGCCCCTCCTCGTCGCAACTCATCTGTCAACTGGCATCCTGCTTTTTGCCATGACACTCATGACCTTCCTAGCATCATATAAGCTAGGGCGTCAATAGACATTCATACATATAACCATAGATATCGTCTGCCTTAAAAAGGCGCTCCAAAAAGAGAGGAGACTTGAATCCAATGTCCATTCTATGGATCAAAAGCCAAGAACCCTCTGCAGGGCTTTGACGGCCTATATTATTAGTACAGACAGCTTTTCAGTAACTCTGCACTAGATCTGCTTCTAAAACACTTGAATTTGCAAGCCAGAAGAGTATGACGTAGTCGTAACTAATTTTGTGATGCACAGCATAGAGCTAAATTTGTACCTAGAAACTTGATCCTATTGCAGCCAAGTGTCGTGTGATTCATATTCTCCGTCTGCTTATCAAGCGAGTCCTAGCACTCAGGGGCTCAGCATAGATGAGGTAATGAAAAAAGGGAGTTCCGTGTACAAACGGGGTCATCAGCAAGGTCTGAGAGCAGCAGCAGTAATTACGAATAATCGTTAAATATGCTATTTATATGTGACAAGAGGTCGTTACGCAGCTGAATGACCTTAGCACGCTTGTCGCCATCCAGGTCCGTCGTCAGCAAAGCGTCCAGCCCTTCTACCAAATACTTAATGTTTGGCAGCGTTAGCAGGACTTTCCCTTCGTCTTGATTTTTGCTCGCCATTACTTCACTTGTATATACTACTGGCGGCGGTTATTATTAATCTCGCTGGAAGCTTTGGTGCAATGACAAATAATAGTATATAATATCTAATGCTCATGACCAAAGCTCATCGTATATGACTGAGAGCCAACAGCAGACCATAATTAACTTGTACAATTCAGGCATATCACCAGAGATAATTGCATTTCAGCTCGACATCAGCCCTGAAGATGTCGACAAGGTAATCCAAAGCATAAGTGAGACGGATAGGCCCACCAAGCAGGCACCTGAAGCTGGGCTCTCGGCAGCTTTCTATCTCGATGCCATAGTCGACCTTGACAAGTCGATCAAGATGGCCCAGCAGAGAGTATGGAAGGCGCTTAAGGTCGAATCCAAGTTCGATATCTCTACTGAAGAAACTCATGAAATTCTTGCCAAGTACTCCAAGTCAAAGGTTATGCTCGTAATCCTCCACATAGACCTTGTAGGCTCCACTAGAATGTCATCTGATCTGCCAACTGATAGGCTCGCTGCCATAATCCAAGCGTTCACACAGGAAATGTCGATCACAATATCGGCGTATGGCGGCTATGTGTTGAAATATGTGGGAGATGCCATCATGGCGTTTTTCCTTGCAACCGGTGACAAGTATCTACCATGCATCAATGCAGTCAACTGCGCCCACTCTATGATCAAGATAATCCGGGAAGGCATAAACCCGATCTTGAACCAGTACGACTATGCTGAAATAAATGTCCGAGTTGGCATAGACCTAGGTGAAAATGTCGTGGTACAATATGGATGGGATACCTTCAACGTAGACGGCAAAAAGTTCAAGAGACCCCACTTTGACATCTTGGGCCATACCCTCAATATAGCAACGAAAATGACGTCGCTTGGTAAGCCGGACCAGATAGTGATAGGTCAGATGGTCTACGATGTCCTGGACGATCGGCAAAAATCAACATTTCACCGGCTTCAGGTAAGCGCTGATGTGTGGGGCTATATGAGTGACTACTCCGGCGGCATCTATCCCCTTTACGGTACAGATGGTGCTTATTATATGCATTAAGTATATATCAGAAAAAACACACACTATTACCATCATTAGATGCACTCCATAGAATATGAGGACTCTTTTGTCAAAATTGCTGGTTTGATCGGAGGCGAGGAGTACCTCAAGGTTGCCCGCGCCCTCTTGAATACCAAGGACGTGACAGACGAGGAGATTGCGAGCGCAACAGGACTAAAGATAAACATCGTACGCAAGGTTCTCTATGACCTGTTTGGTAAGGCACTGATAACTGGCATCCGCGTCAAAGACGAAAAGAAAGGCTGGTTCGTCTACCGCTGGCGTGCCAAGCAGGATCAGGTCGACAATTTCATTGACAATCAGAAGAAAAAGATCCTTGACCGGCTCCACGATCGCCTTGAATATGAAGAATCAACAGAGTTTTACCACTGCGGCAACCGTGACTGTCCGCGGGTGAAATTTGACGTAGCAGTAGAATTATTTTTCAAGTGCCCCAACTGCAAAGGCTCACTCAACATGATAGACAATACCAAGATCAAGGAAGCGCTGCATCACAAGATAGACCAGGTGACTACTGATATCAATTCAAACAAAAAATAGATTTTTGTGCTACGTGTCACAACTGCGTTCTATATAAATCTCCAATGACACAATAATCTGTATATTCTGTCTTCTAACTTTTTGCAGAAGCAATGGCCCCTTTTGACGTAGCACTCCTACAGCGTATAGTAATCTATACTTATTAGTTTTGGCTTCAAGCCAAATGAATGGTTATATTGTCCTCTATCCATAAGAACCTAAAATAGATCTTGCCTTTTTGAAAATATTGAACCACCTCTGCCATGTCAGCTTGCCAGTATTAGTATTCTGCCTGCTTGGATGATATGAGGCAAGTAGCACTTTACCGTTTATATCATAGCTCGTCCCATGGCTAAACCTGAGCCTTCTCAATCCTGCTGCTCTACAGTAAGCATCAAATCCAATCTTGCCTAGCATGACAATGACTTTAATATTGTCCAAAATCTGCAGCTCTGTAGCAAGATATTGAGAGCAGTTCGCTAGCTCAGTTGGCAGTGGCTTGTTATCTGGTGGTGCACATCTAATTGCTGCAGTAATGTAGGCATCCTTGAGTACCAGCCCGTCATCCTTTGATCTGCTGGTCGGCATGTTTGCAAATCCTGATTCATACATAGCCCTTGCAAGCCAGTCCCCTGAGCCATCACCTGTAAACATCCTTCCTGTCCTGTTGCCGCCATGTGCTGCTGGTGCAAGCCCAACTATCAGTAGCCGCGCATTTGGATCGCCCCAGCTTGGCAGAGGCCGCGCCCAGTACTCTTCGCGCGCAAACCTCTTGACTTTTTCTTGGCCAATCTGCCTGATATACTGTGATAATCTTGGACAGCGAGTACATCCAATCACCTTGTAGTTTAGCCCGCGCAGTTTGTCACAGCTCATGGACAACATTGGCAAACAAGCACATGTTATTAGAAAATCTTTTTATCACCCGTCAAGTGTTTGTTTAACGTTTGTCTACGAACATTACTGCTAGCGACGACTTGACATGGATCGCCGGATCTGTGGTATTGAGCGACAACCCTCCCCAACAGCTAAAATATTGTAGGAAAAAGTTCGGGATCAAGCAGGCAGACCTTGCAAGGCATATGAGCCTCACACCATCCGTCCTAAGTGACTATGAGAAGGGCCGCAGGCCGTCGCCAGGAGTCAAGTTCATCAAGCGCTACCTGCTTGCGCTCTACGAGTTGGCTAAGTCAAATGGAAAGTCCACCGAACAAGTGGTGCCAACGCCAGTTGCCAGTGTACATATAAACGAGCCATAGCAGGACTCTTACATATATGCCTCTCATTATAGTGTCAATGTATCCTGGTAGAACCCCTGAGCAGAAGGACGAGTTTGCCAAAGCCATCACCAATGCAGCGGTTCAGATATTGAACACTAAGTCAGAGCACGTGATCGTCGTCTTTGATGAGAAACCCAAGGAGAATTGGTTCCAATCCGGCAGGCCTCTCTAGTGTAGCAAACTATTTTATTTTTTATCATCTTCTTTGCAATGATTGAAGAAAATAGCAGTAGTACAAATGCGCTCATCTGAAGACAAGCAGGAAAACCTGAAAAAATCTATTGATTTTATAGATAAAGCAGCTGGCAAGAATGCACACCTTGTCTGTTTTCCAGAATTCCAGATGGCTTTTTCACCCCGTAGCCAATCTGCAAACCATCTGGCTAGAATTGCCGAAACCGTCAAGGGCAACTTTGTTTTGACACTTGCAGCGGCTGCAAAGAAAAACAGAATCGGAGTTGTCGTCACTATTTATGAGAAAAGCAGCAAGCCACAGCATGTCTATGATACTGCTGTAATCATAAGCGAGAAGGGTGCAATAACATCGGTATACCGCAAGCTGCACCTTTACGATGCCCTTGGGTTCAAAGAATCTACAAAGCTGATGCCCGGTAAATCAATCGTCAAGCCTGACAAGACACCTGCTGGCATTGTAGGACTTTTGATCTGCTATGATTTGCGCTTTCCAGAGCTGTCAAGGATATTGACAATTAAAGGCGCAGATGTGCTCATCGCACCATCTGCCTGGGTTGCAGGGGAGATGAAAGAGGAGCACTGGCAGACTATGATCAAGGCAAGGGCTATTGAAAACGGCTCCTACATAGTTGCCCCTAACCAAGTAGGCAATATTTATTGCGGCAAGAGCATGGTAGTGGATCCATTTGGCATAGTGCTTCTGGATATGGGTAAGCGGGAAGGTGTGGAAATAGTTGATATCGATAAGACGCGTATACACAAAGTCCGCAGCTCATTGCCGCTGTTAAAGAACCGTAGGACAGATATTTACACTCTGTCTCCTAAATAAAAAAGAGGCAAGTGATTTCTATCAAATAGAAATAGCAGCATGTGGATGTTCCTCTCATATATAAGTAAATGAAGA
>CAYXGH010000106.1:2514-5209 GCA_964464485.1 uncultured Nitrososphaera sp. | reverse complement strand
GCATCCTGCTCTATCAGTTGGCTAAGACTGGTCTGGTTGCCTGTTCCGGGTATTACTCCCTGCTGCTGGGCATTTTGGTCGATTATCTGCTGGATCTCTGTCGGAGTTGTTGCATTCACATTTTCGATCTGTGTCACTGCCTGGTTAATGACTTGGTTGACAGTGTTGTTGTTGCCCGTGATCGAGAGGATCTGTATCGCGTTTTGTATTATCTGCTGCCTTATGTTTATGATGTTGTTCAAATTCACGATCTGGTTGTTCTCCACCCTGATGAACTTCTTAACAATGTTGTTGATCGTGGTCTTTGTGCTGAAATTTATGTCACCATCATCATCATCGTCGTCATCATCATTTTCGCTAGCACAGATGACGCCTATTGAAGCCGCTTTATCGTCAGTGCTGTGAGTGTTCTCTACGACAGCGAGCCAAGTCATTGCTGTATTATCATCAGTATCTGCAAATGCTACAGGAAACGATTGTGATGCTATGATGTCTGAGGTCTCGAAAATGAATTGGCTAGAGACTGCAAATTCGTCTTCCAGACAATCAGCGAAGAGTATGTCTATTGAATCAGGTTCAATTGTTGAAATCGCTCCCCACCTTGGCGTAAATTCTATACCGTTGACTTTTCTATCTTCTTCTGTTAGGTTTTCTGTTGCAGTCTCTTGGGTTTCTTCAACGTCTTCCTCTTCAGGAGTGAGGGTTGTTGTTGTTGCTGCTGTCTGTAGAGTTGTTGCTAACGGCCATGCAAACAAAATTGTCGCAACAAGTAGTAGCGACAGTACTGGGGCAGTTCTTGTCAACGATGATAGTTTATCGGATGTCATTTGTTCCCAGCCCCTCCTCACAACTTGTTATTATTGCTTGTTGCTGCTGCTGTGCGCTTGCTGTCACTACATTGCCTGTGTTTTCTGTAAATTTTTTTGTCGTCGATATCAAAGATGCCGTATTCATGATGACTGTCGATATCGTCGCCGGCATGGCGACCGAATATGATAACATGCATCGAGTGACTTGTGCTTGTAGATAAGCCCTTCTATATGTGACTCTAGAACTTTTTTCCTCACAGGTCTTGTCCATCATCATAGAATATTTATGGAATATTACCTACCTTCTCAGATAGAGTTTTCTAGGAACCCGCTTATTTCATCATGCGTTTAATAATAATATCTGATGCCATAGACGCAACACCAAGCAAACCGGGAACTCGTATGACAGACATAGCAATAATATACATTGACAAAAAAGGTTAATCGAGACAGCGACACACTCACATAGTCAGGGAAATTTGCAAATTTCGCATTTTGAATATGTCTCCCCATCGAGGTGATTGAAATGCGTGCCACACGACATGCATGTATGGTGAATATCATCATAACCGTCCTGCGCCACAAACTGGTAGCTTTTAAGCTGATGACTCTTACATGCTATGCATCTACAGCCGCACACGATATCATATGGTACCACTAGAGATCTCCTGCTGATACTATTGCTCCAGCCATCTTGCTATAATATACATATAACCTATTCGATGGTAGTAGGTATGGTCAGTTTGATGTCAGGAGCCGAGTCAGGTTCATCCCAGTCAAGTACATCGGGAATGATGTCTCCCAAGGGGTCGTAGCTATCAAACCGTGTTTTTTGCGGAGCCGATGCAACAAGGTGTACGCGTACTCCATTAGAAGACGACATTGAGGATAGCATCCCAACTTCTATTGAGCCGTCCTCTTTGAATATTCCCCGCACGCAGCCTACCAGCTTGTTCAGTTCACCAATAGGGATCCTCTTACCTCCCATTACATATACCATCGCTCTTTTGACAGTGCTTGCATCTGGCACGGCATCATATAGCATTGAAAGCGAATCGCGGAGAGAGGATTCCGAGCTAGGGCTTGTCCTGCTTGTGCACAGCATGTTCATTGCCGGCTTTATCATGCCTGCAGAGATTGAGGCAATGACCTCAACTATTGCATTATTTGTTATGGCAAAGCAATCTTGTTCAGACAGCTCCGAGTTATTATCCAAGAATGCATCGTTGTCCATCACTATCGTTGAATCTGAAACTTCACGCACTCTTCTGAGAGCTGTACCAGCACTAAAAATGCGATCCGTTTCGTATTTGAAGGGCATAATTGTTATAGAGATTACAGCAGTACTGGAATCTCTTGCCATCCTACATACAATTGGTGCTATTGCGGTGCCGGCACGCCCTGCCAAGTTTGAAACAACAATGACTGTCGGGTAGCCCCGCATTGCCGTCGCCATCTCATTGCGATGACTCTCCACAAAAGAGCGCAATTTATGACTAGAAGGATTGACCCATTCTCCAGAACTAACAAAAATAGCAGTGCACCTATCATTGTGGACCAAATCCTTCTTATCGTTGCTTATCAATAGGCATTTGCATTCAAGAGCCGCACTCGCTGCAGCTGCAATTTTACTTCCTACGCCGCCGATGCCCACCAGCAACATAGGATTCTTGATCGATAGCTCATCCTCCAAGAATTCCCCGAGCTCCCCCGCACAGAGATAGACATGTCAAGTTAAAAAGTTTTGGTGATTAATCAAAAGCTAATCATGGCGTAACAAAGTTTAGCTGGCTACAAAATTATCTTTGCTTTCAATGAAAAGTTGGAAGAATCATAAATTTTGACACGCAATTTGTCACCAAGTAAAATTTGACAAGCAGCGGCAT
>CAYXGH010000106.1:0-2414 GCA_964464485.1 uncultured Nitrososphaera sp. | reverse complement strand
TGATGATGATGATGATATGACTACTGGCTTGTATGCATAGTTTCTCCCCTGCCTCACTTTTCCAATCTCATCAATTACTATTTCGCCCTGCCAGTCCCGCCAGAGGGAGTTGCGCTTCTTAGCAATTCTCCTTGTAAGAGCGTGCAGATACTCTGACCTTTCCTTGGATATTTGAGAGTTAACCCTCATGCCCTTCCATTCATATGCTTCTGTTCCTGGCCTGGCAGCATAGCGCGAAATATTAACAATGTCCGGTTGAGATCTCTCAACTAAGTCAACAGTTTCTTTGAAATCATCCTCCGTTTCTGATGGAAATCCTACAATGATGTCAGTAGAGATTGTCATCTGAGGGATCTTGCCTCTAAATGCCTCCACGGCATCCATAAATATCTTTGAGGTGTGACCACGCTTCATCTTTTTCAATACCCTGTCGCTTCCACTTTGAACAGGGATGTGGAGAAACTTGAAGAGTTTGTCACTTTCATAGAATAAACTGACCATTCTATCCAGTATCGCAGGTAGATACATAGGATTCATCATTCCTACCCTTATCTTGAAGCTGCCTTCTATGGAGCAGCATGCCTTCAGAAGCTCTACAAGGTTAGTGTCTATGTCTCTTCCATAGCATCCATTGTCGGTTGAAGAAAGCCATACTTCTTTGCAACCACTCTTGATATCTGATTTAATCTGCCTCACTATGTCGCCTATGCGGTAGCTCCGAAGCCACCCCTTGGCAATCTTTGTCTGGCAAAAAGTGCACTGGCTCATACATCCGCTTGCTATCTCTACTATGCTGACTACTGAGTTAAGCCTGACCCTTGGAATATTGACCTTATCAAGTGGAGAATCTCTAAGAGCCACAAGCCTGCCTCCTGAAAGGGCTAACCCTACGGCATCCGGCGCCTTGTCGATGCAATTGGGACCAAGAAGACTTGCCGAGGAAGTCACTGATTCTACTTTTGCCCTGTCTGCCTTTGGCAAGCAACCCGCAACGATGAGCGGCTTGCCCGACTTAGTCATTGTCCTGATTCTGCTCACCATCCTATGCTCAGTTGTATCTTTGACAGAGCATGTGACAATGAGGTTGAGGGCACTTTCACTTTTCTTGCTTGCAATTTCATAGCCGGCTTCCTTTAAGAGCCCACTTATCATCTCAGAATCCGCCATACTTGCAGAGCAGCCATATGCTTCAATCCACACCTTGGGCTTAGACTTTCTCAATAGGGGGATTGTTTCTATGATTGGCGGCTTGAGCGATGTGTAAAACATCGTAGAACACACATGTAAACCAGCTTTCCTTAAAAATCATATCCCATCTCTATCAGGCTTTTTCTGATTTAGAAACCCCGCCGTGAGGAGCAATGAGAGTCAATGAATGAATGAATTAATGAATGAATGAATAACAAAAGCACCTCCATATGTATGTGAGCTTTCAATTGATTGCTGCTGCATTAGTTATACCTATTTTTCCCTTCCTGCTGCTGCCGATGGCGGTTGTGAACCCAAATCTCGGTTAACACAGTAACATAAGTAGTGACAAGCTCACCAGACTCCATGCTGTCGCGGTTTTTCTCCAGATCGTTTCCAAGTGCCATTATAAAAGACTTAGGCACCTTCAGGTACTCGCCTATATAGATCAGCAGTGAATAGTACATGAGCTTCATTATCTCGCTGCTATCAGCACCCTCGTCGATTTTCATGCTCGACATCATGTTTGAAACTACAAGCGAGAACTGGGGGGATAACAGTGCCCTGTCTTCCTTGTCGACAAGCCTGATCGCACCCATGTAAAGCAAGTCTTCTATTGCAGAGGCCGTCTTCTCAAGGCGCTGGTGATCTTCTGACATTACTAGTTGTTCTTGGTCGGCAAGCCTATTTTAGATTGCTTACTACTGAATGGTAGGATGCTACAGAATTGGGATCTACTATACCCTGCAACACGTACTGCTTGCCGTCTGAGAGCCTGATGTCCAATGCAACTGCGCTGTATGGTATGTCGAACTGGTCAATCTTGTCTTGCTCGATCGTGTCAAAGAATTTTGTGCACTTGCCGCTACCATAGCATGAGAAGCCATATATCCTGTCGACTCGCCTGTGGCCGAAGCTGGCAGCTCTTCCACCCGCCGAACCAATCGATTCTTCCACCATTAGAATGAAAATATCGTTTTTTATCTGCTTGTCTAAGAAAACATCATTTTCTGCTATGACGATCTTGCGCTGTGGAAGCTGTAAGATGGCATCAATTGAATCTGACATAGTGCACCTAATGCAGACAAAGGAGTAATTATTGTTATTATTTGTTCAAGCTCCTTTTGATATACTCTCTGCTTTCTTGACTACTGCAATGAATAGTGTGATTGCTATATGCATCCAGCCTAGAGAATATCTATCTATCCTTTTTGTCGAAGACTAAG
>CAYXGH010000105.1:0-5268 GCA_964464485.1 uncultured Nitrososphaera sp. | reverse complement strand
CCCCGGGGCGCAAGAAAATTTTATGAGTTAGACAATAAGAAACGGAGTTCCCTAGAAGTTAAATGATATACTAGTAGTTTATTCTTGAAGGATTAATACAAATAGAGTGTCTTCTTCAATTAGAATTGGCACGCAAGAGGAGCAGTAAATCAACAAAGGGCAAAGGACAGAAGAAAACAAGAAGAGTGAAAAATAGCAGCAGGCAAAATGCTAAACGATTAACACTTGAAGAGAAACTGGCCCAATATCTCAATGAGGCGCTATCTTTTGAAAATGCAGCAGTATCAAGGCTGCAATCAAGAATAAAAGAAATACAGTTGGAGGATGCAAAGCAGCAGCTCCAACAACATTTAGAGGTGACAAGAGAGCAGCAAAATAGGCTAAAGCAACTTATCACAAATCTCGGAGCAAGACCAATCCACAATTCTGGACAGCTACCTATTCTGGTACCTCCAAGGACCCTTGCCAATACATTAAAAAAATCAATGACTTCTGCGGAACGGCAAATAAAGTCAGCAAAGGAAGATCTAATAATAGAGAATGCAGAAGTTACAATGTATGATACATTGCTTCAAGTGGCACAATTAATGAATGCCGGAGATGCTGTGCCTGTATTAAATCAAAACTTAGCAGAGGAAAGGGCTATGGCTGACTGGATAAGGGCCAATACGCCTGCTATGATAACGCAACTCTATCCAGAAATACAGTCTTCTATTGTTCTACCCGAGGGAGAAGAAGGACGAGAGATGGTCACAGAAGGAGCTGTACCAGGTGGTCCCTCTGCAACAGAAGAAAATAAGAGTATGGGCGCTACTGCAACTGAGGCTTAAATCTACATTTCATTAGCCCCTCTCTTATTATAGCAACAAATATACTTTACACAAAATTAGCAATTTCATATATTTTCTGTAAAATTAGAGCCTGCTACAGAATCATGGACCTGACACCGATCAGGAGGAAGGACTTTAATGTGGCCGGCCCGAAGCGAGAATAACTTTCTTAATTGCTATAATTCCGATGTAGTACGGAATATTGTACAGTGCAGCAAGAGCTGCAACTTGCGAGCCAAAGAACTGAAATGCAAACACCGCGACAAGCACATTGTTGACATAGCTCGTGGCGATGAGACCTGCCCTTTTCTCTTGGAGGCTACCTGTTGCTCCTACATACCCTACTAGGCAGTAGGCAGCATAGCACAGGAATGCTGTTGTCACAGTTTGGAGCAAGAACGTCTGTTCTGAATAAAAAAATCCTGCGAACTTGGCAAACATACCCCAGTTTATGAGTATAATGAAAATGAGCGATAGAGGGAACGAATTCTTGTCTAAAAATTTTGAACCTGCCGGAAAATACTTCTTGGTAAGCCAGCCAGCGGCCAGCGGCGTGAACAGTGCAATAGAAAGCAAGAACATCATATGCAGCAAAGGTATTTCAAACTGCGAGTGAACAAATACATAGACAATAGATGGCAGCACAAATGGGACTGCAACTGAGGTGATAATTATCATGCCTATTACAAGTGAAAGCTGACCGCCTATGAGGTTTACAACGAATGGCGCGCCAAGGCCTGTAGAGATGCCAGAAAGGAGCAGGATTGGTAGAGCGAAAGGCTCGTAAACAACATGTGCAAGAGCATACATCCCAGCCGGCAATGCAACTAGTTTGATAATGGACAGAACGGCAAGCTGTCTTGGTTTTTTAAACACCGCGACAAGGTCAGATGGGTTGAGCCTTAACAAGTTTAGAAACAATAGGGCACCAAGCCACACAAGGATATATGGCTCGATCATCCTGCCAGCTGCAGGTAACAGGACGCCTGCAGACATAGACGCAGCTATGGCTGCAATTAGAACGATGTCATCATGGAGCAAGTGCTTTCAGCTGTTGTATCATTTCTTGTACGTAGTCAAATCCCTGCTGCCAAAATTCTTCTCTTGAAATGTCAATTCCCGCTTCCATCAGGAGCTCCTCTGGTTTCCTTGATCCGCCTGCAGATAATATCTTGAAATATTTGGGAACAAAAGACGATCTGCCTTCAAGCTTGTACTGCTTGTAAAGGGAAAGAACAAGCAAGTTGCCAAATGAATAAGCGTAAGTGTAAAATGGCGTGTGGTAAAAATGAGGGATGTATACCCATTCCCATTCAAAATCAGGAGATGTTGTTATCGAGGTGCCAAATTGCTCATTGAGGTTGTCCATGTATATTTTTGCGACTGCATCAATGGTAGCATTATTTTCGCCTATCGCTTTGTGCGCGTTAATTTCAAAAAGTGTAAAATATGCTTGACGGATTATTGTCGCATAAAGGTTGTCTATTTGCTCTGCTAGCAAAATTCTGCGCTCCTTTTTCGACATCTTTTCTGCCAGCTTTTCGTTGAGCAGCATCTCGGCAAACACTGACGCAGTTTCTGCAAGCGGGAGTGGCGCATGGAAGACCATTAATGGCATGTCTGAGGCAAGCATGCTGTGTATTGCATGGCCAAACTCGTGGGCAAGAGTAGATACATCCCTTGAAAGTCCATCAAAGTTTAGGAGCACGTAGGGTGTCAGCTTGGGAGTCACAGTATAGCAAAACGCACCACCGCGCTTTGCTTTCCTTATTTCAGAATCAATATGGTGCTCGGCAAACACTCGCTCGGCCAGCCTGCGTAACTGAGGGTCCAAGTCCGCAAAGCTATCTAGCACGGTCTCTACTGCTTTGCCATAGGTGAACTTTTTGCTGTCAGATGCTTTATTTGATATAGGAGCATAGAGGTGATATCTATGCAGTTTTTTCATTCCTAGCATCTTAGCTTTTTCTACAAAATAATCATGAAATATGGCTACATTGTTTCTACATGCTGCCAGTAATGCCTCAACCGTTGCATCGTCAAGGTTGTTGGCTATGTTACGTGCAGAGATTGGAGATCTATATCCGCGCATCATAATTGCCTCGTCACGCCACTGCATGATGATGTTCTGGTAAATCTCGCCCAGCACACCGCTGTTCCTTTTATAGACCTGCAATAACGATTTGTAGGCAGCTTCTCTTCTATTGCCATCCGGGCTTCTGACTAGCGACACTAGCTTTTCCTTGTTGTCAAATTTTTTCTCTATTGTTTTTCTGCCGTGCCGAAGCTTCATCGTAAATTCAAAACCGCTTGTCATCTTATCATATATCTTGATAAGTGCTCGGATGCCAGTAACTTCAAGAGTGCTGATTATCTTTTCCTCCGGTTCGCTGAGCGAATACTTGGCGACCAGCCGCTTATGACGGAGATGTTCCTGATACGCCTTTGGAATGGCGTTTATTAACCTGTTTGCGTTTTCGTCATCGATCTGTTTTTTGAACCATAAATCAAAAAATAACATCCTGTTGCTGATTTCTGATGCCAGTTTCTCCATCTTGATGACTAATGCAGACGCCTCGTTTGAAGATGTGTCGGCGTAGTAGCTCAGATATGCATGGCCGCTTGCAATTGATACTTTTTCAGAGATGCTTTCAAGCATGTGAATAAGGTCTTCAAACTCTTCCGGCGAAATATCGGGGCGCAGAAGCTGTCGGCTCCCTTCAAATTGTACAACCTGCTCTTCAATTGATCTCAAAAACCGGGAAAACTCTTCACTGGAATGATCTTTGACAAGATCACTTATGTCCCACCGTCCTACCTTCATATTAGCATAGCTACTAGTCATATGGGTTTACAGGCACTTACGATCTTGCCGTCACATAAGTATCTTGTTGAGCCTAAGGTAAAAAATTGCAGCCAAAAACAGCTATATGGGCTCTTGCTGTGAGTGAAGCTTACTTTGCATTCTTGGAGCAGATTTGGACGAGAGGCCGAATATGTAGTAGCTCTTTATTTAAAGTCTTTGGGATGGACTGTCTCTCTATCAAGAGGAAGCAGGGGGCCGGCAGATATTATCGCTATATGCGGCAATGCGTATTGGTTCATTCAAGTAAAGTCAAGCGCTAGCGTGCCGCGGATCAGAGGTTACGAAATAAAAAGGCTCAAGGAGATAGCAGCATGCAAGGGGGGTCTGCCTGTAGTTTCTACCTTGCAGCCCTTCCACAGTGGGTTTAGTACCGGTAACTATTCGATACTATTCTATATGCTTGACAACTGGCAGGCTCTTGACCCTATGAGTGCACTGGAGAGTTGATGGTTGAATTGTTCGCTGAAGCTTCACAATATACTACTCGAACATCTATCTGCGACCAAAGAAAAATGGGCAATAGGACACAATTTTTCCAATATCCTGCATAACATTACCAAAAGGAGATTGTTTTTCAGTCCATTTACGTGGTAATTGTTACCAAATCCATAACTAGGATTACAGCGGTTTCCTTATTGCCTATGACAAGAAGAGGGAGTGATGAATATCATCTCAATCTTTTTCTTGATAACGCCATTAATGACAGCAGTAGTAATAGTAGTAGTATCGGAGGAAACTTTTTTCGACAACTTAAGGCTGTAACAAGCCAAAGAGTAGCCGATATAGACTACGAACAGCAGATAGCTAGATGGAATCAATACCAAGAGCTATTGGACAAGATAGACAAGAAATGCAGTAGACAAGTAGGCGTTAGGCTCTCTAGAAATGTGAAACATAATGTAAAGACATTTACTGAGACGACGATAGCTGCGCTTGGCTTCATTGCTCTGACAGCTTTGATGTCAATGGCGGGGTCATATACAACAAACAGCATATATGGAATAATTGGTAGTGCTATAGCTCTAGGCTTTATTGGATGGCAGTCATTTATTAGGCTGCATCATCCGTCGATAATCAATTTCAGGTGCTCTCCAGTTTTGCATATTGACGAATTTGCTTATATGCGTCAAGCAATAAAGGGTATTCCAGCAGTTGAACACGATCCAATAGTTAGGCTTCCTGTGCTAGAAATGGATATACCTAGAGCATGGCTAGGGCAGCAGGGTATGCTCAAATTTATGGAGAGTCTGAGTGACTTGAAACTAGAAGATGAGGGAAACAATGACGAGACAAAGAGGATCCCTTAGGAGAATAATAAAGAAAAAAAGAGAGGAGAAACAGAAGGAGAAAGAAAAAAGATGACAATAGAAAGATGTGACAAATGTGGTAAGGCTTTCATGAGCCAATCAGAAGTAGAGCGCCACAAGATGTACGAGCACCCAGTGCCAGTATCGCCTTTTGAAGAAAGAAGATTTGCCTCCGATACCCGCAAGAATAACAGTAATATGAACATGGAGGATGTGCAGAAGATGACAAGTGCTGTAACGACTGGCAAGAGTAATAGTAATAATA
>CAYXGH010000104.1:0-5317 GCA_964464485.1 uncultured Nitrososphaera sp. | reverse complement strand
GAATTTCTCGACACTAGCATTCAGGGGAGCAGCAGTAGCTCCAGTGTCTTGGTAATAACCACTAATGAGGCAAGATACAGAGTCGGTGAGCCAGTGACAATCACAGTCAAGAACATAGGCGATGAGACACTGACCTTTCCTAACTCGGCAGTAGGTCTAAAGATTCAGAACATGAACACCGGCCAGATGTATAGTGTTGTTGCAGCCCAAGTAACAACTGAACTTGAACCTGGGGCATCGAGAATGCTAACTTGGAATCAAGAGGGCGGCAACGGTAACAATGTTCCAGCTAGTGATTATACTGCTACTGTGCAGGGTGTATCATCATCATCAGCTCAGAGTGTCTCAGCGCAAGTTAGCTTCGAAATTACAGAATAAGCACGGCTCCACTGATGACTGTAGTCCATAGGCCATCTTTGTGGCCCTCTGCTGACTGGGTAAAGTTCTGTGTTCGGTAGATCTTGTTTGACAGTCTCCATTGCTCCTCTTTTTCATTCCATGCAAGGCTCGGGTCGTTTGGCAGCCCGAGGATAGTTGCAAGCATTTCCATCGCCATGTCCTCGGCATAGTCACCTGCCTTTTGCGCAGTTTCGCCTGTAGAGTGATGTTCTGACAGGTATCCGTGCTGACTTCCATCCACAGGCCTTGCCAGACCAATTGATGCTGCAATAAGCCTGTTGGGCTCGTTAGTGGCAGACCTTGCCATTATTGTAAATACAATCTGTCCAGGCTGCAAGTATTTTCTCCCTTCCTGGCGGCTGACAATTTTGCAATGCGGAGGGAGTATGCTTGATACTGACACCAGATTCAGGTCTGCTATCCCTGCATCTCGGAGGGCAAGCTCAAAACTTGTCAAATAGTCCTTGTGAATGCCTCTGCCCTTGGTAAAAAACACCCTCGTGGGGACATTGTGCATAGGATGAGCAGTATTGAGATCTTGTTCTTCTTCTTCCATGCACAATGTCTGGCATACAAGACAAATTAGAATTAATAATATTGTTACCAGTAATATTGCAACTATATAGCACAGCTGGCGGCTAGATCGGAGCGTTGAAGATCAGCGCAATGCCAGTTGGTAAGAAGTTCACGGTAAAAGTAATGGGCATAATCAATACCAGCCCTGAATCCTTCTACAAAAGCTCTGTCAAGACTGGCGAACAGGAAATAGCAACGACAGCAAGGCAGATGCAAGAGGATGGTGCTCATATGATCGACATTGGCGGCATGTCAACTGCGCCCTATGTGCAAACAGTCCTCATCCCAATCGAAGAAGAGATAAGAAGAATCACAGAGGCCATCAAGGTGGTCAAGAGTGCATGCGACTTGCCGATTTCGGCAGACACACCTAGGGCCGCCGTTGCAAAGGAAGCAATAGCAGCAGGCGCAGACGCAGTCAACGATGTAACTGGATTAAAATACGATAGCAAGATGGCAGATGTTGCAGCAAAAGCTGGCGTGTCTATGATAATTGGCGCATACAGCAAAGCGCCTGCTACAGGCAGAATGGTCAGTACACTCAACGCATTGAAGAAAAGCATAAGCTTGGCAAGTGAGGCGGGTATCAAAGATGTAATGATTGACCCATCAATAGGCTTTTTCCGTCAAGAGGGGAAAAATCCCTTTTTCACCAAAATGACAGGCATGCCATGGTATGCACGTGATATTGAAATCCTATCCAACCTGCACAAGCTTGTAACACTCAAGAAGCCGATCTGTATATCAGTTTCGAGGAAGTCTTTCATCGGCTACCTGCTGAATCTGAATGCTGCAGAAGATCGCCTGATACCCTCGATAGCATGTGAAATGATTGCTGCTCTCAAGGGTGCAAATATCATCAGAACGCATAACGTTCGAGAAACAGTGCAGGCAGTAACGATGCTGCAATTGTTGAGAACCTAGGCTGGCAAACGCTTATAATGCTTCAGAGCTGTTACACATCAAGGAAATAGTTGGACATTCTACAGGGTCTGACATTTGACGACGTACTTCTCGTTCCTAAACGGTCGCCGATAGTTTCCAGATCTCAAGCAAACCTGCGCACCAAGCTGTCGCGTAACATCACACTCAATATACCAATTATAAGCGCTAACATGGACACCGTCACTGAATCAGGCATGGCAATTGCCTTGGCAAGGGAAGGCGGTATTGGGATTATCCATCGATTTATGACAATAGAGGATCAGGTAGACGAGATCCTCAAGGTCAAGCGCTCAGAGTCAGTCATGATAGAGCAGCCATATACTATTAAACCTGATCTGACAGTGGCAGAAGCCAAAAAGGCTATGACGGAGTACGGCGTCTCCGGCCTGCTTGTCGAACAAGGAGGCAAGCTCCTTGGCATAATTACAAGGCGTGATATCACGTTTGAAAGGAACAACAAACTCAAGGTGTCAGAACTTATGACAAAGGATGTCATCACTGCCAAGGCAGGCATTACTATAGATCAGGCAAAGGAGATTTTGCACAATAAAAGGATAGAAAAGTTGCCGGTGGTTGATGACAAAAAGCGCATCGTGGGGCTTATTACCAGCAAAGACATCTTGAAAATGGAGCAGTATCCGTATGCATCAAAGGACAAGAAAGGCAGATTGCTTGCAGGCGCTGCAGTAGGCGTCAAGGGAGACTATTTAGAGCGTACAGAGGCGCTGCTCGAGGCGGGTGCAGATGTTATTGTAGTCGACATTGCGCACGGGCACAGCGAAAATGCTATCAACACTGTACACATGATCAAAAAGGCATTTCCTGACTCTGAGCTCATTGCTGGCAATGTCGCTACAGGTGAAGGTAGCCGTGACCTCATCAAAGCCGGCGTCGATGCAGTTAAGGTAGGAGTAGGATCAGGCTCAATATGCATAACAAGAGTCGTGACAGGCTCGGGCGTGCCGCAACTGACTGCTATAATTGACAGCGTCAAAGTTGCACACGATTATGAGGTACCTATAATATCTGACGGCGGCATCCGCAACTCTGGTGACATTACCAAGGCGTTAGCTGCAGGTGCATCCTCAGTAATGATAGGAAGTCTCTTTGGCGGGACAGATGAGAGTCCAGGCAAGACCCTTGTCAAGAACGGCAAAAAGTACAAGATGTATCGAGGCATGGCGTCATTTTATGCATCACTTGGTAGGAAATACCGTGAAGCGGGACCTCAGGTAGTAGACTCTGATGACCTTAACGATTATGTCCCAGAAGGTGTTGAGGCTATGGTCCCATACAACGGAAGCGTAGTAGAAATAATAAGACAGATGGCAGGCGGCCTGAGGTCGGGGCTCAGCTATTGCGGTGCAAAAACGATTCCGGAGATGCAAATGAATGCCGAGTTCATCAAGATCACATCGGCAGGATATATCGAGAGCCAGTCGCATGATGTCGATCTAATGTAATGTAATTGCTGATGTACAAACAAACACATCTAGTACTATCTAGGGGCAGGCAGGGTCACATCTAGAAAGTAGCACTCTTTTCATCCAGTTTATTCTAAGTCCAAAAATATGCCCTATCTCAGCGAGATTCAACTCACACTTGCTCAGTATCGCGGAAGCTGACTCAAGCTCATATTTGTTCAGCCTATACTACTCACATACAATAGGTGTGTTTGTATCAACAATGATGCACACAAGCAGCAGAGCCCATATTGCCAAAAATTTTATTTTATGATAAACTTTTTTGAAGATCAGCCTATGTGAGTTATGGATACACGAATATGCATGTCAGCACTTTGTAATATGACTCCTGTTATCAAATAAAGTATGTATAAATAATGGAATCAAACATGAGATTTTAGTTACATTGCAAGCACATCAAAAAATTCTAGCGATATAACAATCACTCATTATATATTCATTAATATCTTTCATTGGTCATGACGAAAACATTTGCAAATAAACCAATAGAAGTTCCATGTAAATGCGGTCAATGCAATTCTCATACTCTGGCTGATTGAATAAACAAAAGATGCTACTGTTGTGACTTGGAAGATATGCTTGCAATTTTGACGAATTACAACGCAATGGAAGTGCAAAAAATAGGCAAGGATTGTGCATTATGATAATGATAATTTGAAATTAATAAGATCTGAACAGGCTCAGAGGGATCTTCTATTGCTTCTGAAGTATTTTTCAAGCTCGAAGCCCTCCCCTCTTGCATCTACTCCTTATCTTTATTCTATGCCATATAATTTTCTTTTATGAGGAGAGGCTATTGCAGCGGTCTAGGGACGGGGTACAATTATTAGTTTGGGTTTATTGTTCGTAGCGTGGTGGCACTTCTTGCCGCACAAACTGCAATTCCTTCTGTCATAATAGATACACTGGCAAGGATGAGATTTCATGTAACTCTCAGCAGCCTTGGTATATTCACCCGTACCATTGCAGAATGAACATACTATTGATAACGATTCTAGATGACCAGTGTTTTGACAAATGGTACAACCATTATGATTAAGAATAACATCCATCTACATTCTAATAGAAGAAACGCATAGAATATAAGAGTAGCGAGAGAATATTCTGAATATGTTGCCTAGATTTTAAGAGAATAAACAATGATTAAAAATTTTTGACACCCTCTGGACTCTTTAAAGCTGTGTATTGCTTCACTTCAATTAATCGAAAATCCCTGTGATGGAATCCGTAGAATAAGTAGAGAATACAATAGATTGTAGTCCTGCGTTAACGCAGGACTCGGCTACCTCGTCTGAAGTCTGCTCTCTTCCGTATTAAAGGAAGACTTTACAATCTTCTTGATAGCACAAACAGCTACTGCATCTATGTCCTAGGTATGGTTCCATAGATTATTTGTCCATCGATTACACTTAGGCTGTCACGTTGTCCAGTATCTGTTATCCTTGTTTCATCAATATCAATGTCTTCTATGGCAAGAGTTTGGCCTCTAATTGCTAGTGTCATTGGAACACTATCTATGACTGGTGTACCGTCGAGGTAGATGATGCCTACTATATCTGAGCTAGCTGATGTAGTCCCATTACTCTCTGTCACTTCAAAACGATGAGGGGAGCCCTCTCGAATAGTAACATTGTGAAATGATGATCCATCCATTGCTGCTACATTCATTTCTGCTACAAAACTTCGAACAAGGCTTTCATTTGCAAATATTCTGAATCGCCCAGTCGCAACATGGCCACTGTCATCAGTGGCAGTAAGAGCATTGCCACCGATGCCCTGTGTAAGTAGGCTGCTGCCTATGAATCCCCGCACTGCATCAACGTTCCTGTCAGCCATCATATACGCCGATAGATCTTGTGGAGTGGTAGTCGTGTCAGTAGGAGTGGTAGTCGTGTCAGTAGGAGTGGTAGTCG
>CAYXGH010000103.1:0-5321 GCA_964464485.1 uncultured Nitrososphaera sp. | reverse complement strand
AGATGCCATTACTCTTGACGGAGACGTTCGTTTGACGGTCATCTAGGAATTACATTCATGCAACGTAAACCTCCCTACCATCATGAATCTGATAGCCAAAATATTATGGCAGTAATACTACAGAGTCTGCCGCATGAGGCTAGCCTGACTAAAATTGAATATGAAGGTCCTTGCATTGCACTTTATTCTAAGAACCCAAGCTACCTACTACAGAACAATCAGCTTGTCCTAAACATGGTCAATACCATAAAGAAGCGGATCGTTATCCGGACAGATGAGTCGCTAAGGCTTTCTCAAGATGAGTCCATCAAGGTTATTGCAGACACCACCATCCCAAGAGATGCTGGCGTTGCCGGCACATTCTTTGACGCCGTTTTAGGCGAGGCAGTAATATTTGCTAAGAAGCCGTGGACCATTTTGCAGGAAGGTGGGGATTTTGATCTTACAGAAAAAATAGGCTGGAAAGTCCGGGTCAGAAAAGCTCCACAAAACATGCTGCCATTTGAAACACTTTATAAGACATTGGGTGACACAGTGAGCCAGCGCATCAAGTTCTATAGAGAAGTGGGAGATAAGATATTTCGGCCTAAATTGACTGAGCAGGCCGAAGCGAGCCTTCTCACGCTAGGGGGATTTGCAGAGATAGGCAGGTCATGTATGCTACTTGAAACGCGTGAAAGCAAGATTATTCTCGACTGTGGACTCAACTTGTCGGCGAAGGACCCACTCGCAGCCACACCTCGATTTGACATTGCAGGAATAGGTATGGAGGATGTAGACGCAGTGGTTCTCAGCCATGCACATCTTGATCATACTGGCTTTCTACCAGCGCTCTTCAAATACGGGTATAGCGGTCCGGTCTACTGCACAGAGCCAACTCTCTTGCTAATGAGTATGCTTCAGCGCGATTATCTTGGGCATTCTGGGAATGACGCGTTATATTCTGAGCAAGACATCGACAGCGCTGTAACACACACTATAACACTGATGCCCGGTATAGTAACTGATATTTCGCCAGATGTCAAACTGGTGCTTTCAAACTCGGGACACATCATAGGATCAACTTCAATTCATCTGCACATTGGGAACGGCCAGCACAACCTTGTATATACAAGTGATATGAAGTTCGGCAAGACGCTTACACTTGAAAACGCTTCTTGGAATTTTCCCCGGGTTGAAACAATGATAATTGAAAGCACATACGGCGGCAAGGAAGATATCATGTGCCCGAGAGAGCAGGCCGAGGCCAATCTTGCCAGCGCAGTTGAAAGGACAGTTACTGCAGGCGGTCACGTACTATTACCGGTGCCGGCAGTTGGGATTTCCCAAGAGCTGATTCTTGTACTTGACAGGTTTACAAAAGGCGGCAGGCTTCAGACGACCAAAGTGTTTGTAGAAAAGATAATCTCAGAAGCAACAGCCGTCTATGAGGCGTATCCGGAATTTCTTTCAAAAGAGCTCAGCAAACATGTGCTCGAGTCGGAAACAAGCCCTTTTGGCTCACAATTCTCAACAGTTGAATCGGAGATTCTTAATCCTAGCGAACCTGCAGTAGTCCTTGCTCCTTCGTCCATGCTCATCGGAGGGCCATCTGTGGGATATCTGAAGCAAATAGCGAATGATCCAAAAAGCACGCTTATCATGTTATCCTATCAATCGCTCGAAACTCCCGGCAGAGCACTATTAGACGGTACTAGACAAATTACAATTGGGGGCGAAGCAATCAAACTTGAGTGCCAAGTCGAAAGGATCGATGGCCTTGGCAGTCACAGTGACTACAACCAGCTTATGACATATATTATGCGACTTCGTCCCAAGCTTAGGCGAGTCCTTGTCAACCACGGTGAGCGACCAAAGGCGCAGAACCTAGCAAGTATGATAAGTAAGCAGTTTAGAATACAGACACAGCACCCGTTGGTGCAGGAAGCAATAAAGCTACTTTAGATCGTATGTGCCACGCCAGATCTTGACGCCTGGAGGAGTGATCACAATACGCTCTTCTCCAAGCCTTGCAATGTCGCCGCCCGCTGACTGTGTATAGGAATACAGATCCTCAACAACCTTGTGCAATCCCTCCAAGTCCTTTTGCGCAAGCGGCGTCACCCTGATAATCAGGATCATATGTTTTTTGATATCTTCCTTTACTAGAGCGATGTCCGACTGATCTCGCAGCGTAATTGCCTTCAAATAAACCGGTGTTTTCTGTGTCTGCATCAGCTATCTATCTTCTGCGAATTGCAGTTGAGCTTGCCATGTGTAATCAATAGTCATGCTGGTCAATTCTCATTCACCGAATAGTTGATTTTAGCTGAATGATAGTAATGCAGAATCGCTTCTTCTCTTTATAGGATATGATATTATCATTATCATTATTATTATTCTTGTTTATATGCGCATCATCTCTATCGTCCCAATGTCAGCTGGCATGACTATAACTTCACTTTTGTGTCCGTTAACGGTTATTGTGACCTTAGAGAGGTCGTGCCTAGGGGCATCAGAGTAACGTGCCGCTATTGCAGCACATTTTATCACTAACGCATCATCGTAGTTTTTGCAGCGGAGTATACATGTTGGCCCAACATATTCCTTTACCTCTATAATGACATCACCGTCAGCGACAAGTGCCTTTATAACTTCGTTTTCGTCCTTATTCCTGCCAACTACGAACTTGGCATCATGCGCAATCCGGAAATGTCTGCCAACCTTCAAAAGCTCAATATCGTTAAGAGTGGGGATATCGTCGCAGTGATCCAAAATATCCTTGACGCGCTTTGAGAAGCTGGGATCTGTTAATAGACAGCCGCCGGCGGCATTTGGTGGTTCAGACATGCCAAAGTGTTTTGCCAGCATCAACTGCCCTTTCCTTGACCTGCCCTTGATATCGCCCATGTTTTCGCGGTTTATCAATCCCATCTTTTCCGCATCTGTCGGTGGGAGGTGCTTTGCAGATAACGGGCGTAAAACCTTGCATTCCATATCTGTCTCTTTTTCAATGATATGTAATGCGCGGTTGTTCTGGCTCATCGGACGCTGAAACAGCACTTCACCTGTTATTACAAAATCAGCATTTGTCTTTTTCATATGCTCCTTGGCGGCATTGTACATCATGCCTCTACAATCTATGCAAGGATTCATACACGAGCCATAGCCGTATTTAGGATTCTTTAGCATACGAAGGTACTCTTCGCCAAAGTACACCGTCTTTAACTTGATTCCAAGTTCGTCGGCTACCTCTTTGACTCGTTGGCCACAGCCCTTACCACAGTCGAAATCGCAAAATGGTGTCTTGATAGCAACGGCTTCTATGTCGATGCCCTGCTCCAGCATCATCCTTACAGCTAGACTGCTGTCAAGGCCGCCAGACAGCAATGCAACTGCCTTTGGCTTTTTTTCTTCTTCTTCTGGTGGCTTCTTGTTGCCATCTTCTTGTTGCTGCTGTGACATCTTTGGCATTGGTGGTCTCTATTGGTTATAAAAATGATATGTGTGCCCCGCCTCTGACTCACACGCTGTCACTGGTTAGCCATAAGCTGTTTCCTCTACGTGCTCTTTAACGGGGTAGATTATATCTTTCACGTGGTGCTATTTGTCTTTTATGATCGCAAGCAGGTTTATCTCAAATGCTGCCACAGGCATCCTTAACTTGAACTTTTCAAGTGCAAGCGGAATGATCTCTCCAAGTGCACCAACAGATTTACCGTCGAATATCACCTCGGCACACCTGCCTTCCATGAACATATGGTTTGTTGACGCTTTTGTGGTTGCCTCTTTACCAAAGCATGACCTTAATAGTGCCTGCATTGTTGATTTTATCTCTGTATAACCTGCATCAGTATCTGCTATCACTGCGCCGATGCTCCATCTCTCTTCTATTATTGCGGTTGATTTGAGAAACGTCTTGCCTATCTCAAATAACCTCTGGGGGTATTGTTCATGAATGTTGTAGGAAAGCGACTGAAGGAGCAACGGAACAAGCGAGTCACGTAGGATTTCGTGCTCCGTGCTCTTGGAGCTGTCGACTGAGAGCACATCCTTAGCAGGAATACCAAAGGCGCTATACTGCACTTCTTTGCTTGTTAGCATAAAGTTGAGCGACTCAATCATGCCCAAACCAATCATAGCCTCCCTTATTGTGTTAAGATAGACAGAAAGGGAATCCCTCTTCCCCGCAGTTGGCGAAGTGGGAAACTTTGGCTCTAAGTTGTAAATGCCATACCCTAGCGCCACTTCCTCTGAGATGTCTATCGGGTCGCTTATGTCTATTCGATATCGCGGAATAGTGCAGACAATTTTTTTCCTGTCTTCTACTGCCTTTGCATCCAGCCTGCTTTTCTTCAGGCAGGTGATCATCTGCTTGGTGTCAAGCATTAGGCCAAGGATGCTATTAACGTAGCCCACATCTGCAGAAATTACTTTTGGATTCATCTGCGGCGTTTCAATTTTTTTTCTGCCTGAGTCTATGCTCACAGTTCTTATTTCAAATCCTGCATCATAGAGCGTGATTGCGAGAATGGCAAGTAGATCTTCAGCAGTTTCTTGGTCAGTTGCAGTTACTTCTACAAACAGATTGCGGCACCTGTCGTTAACCTTGGTTGTTTGGCCGTTTATTATGGGAGGTAACGAAAGCACTGTGCCAACACTGTCAACTATGAGAGGGTATCTGTCAAATGCGGACAGAATATGACCATACTGCTTGCCAATCTCTAAATCTTTTAGTATCTGATCTATTGGGAATTCTGAAGATTCATCTAAAGGCGTGAATGAATAGTCGCCGCTTACTGTTTTATATGTGACTGGGAACTGGATGACATCAAGGTTGTGGATGCCAATAGATGCTTTCCTGCGCTTTCTACCAAGACCATTGTGAAGGTCTTCTTGCATTACGATTAACTGCTTTAGAGTTTCGTCGTCTAGTGTTCCATTTTTTGCCACAAGTGCAATGAGGTAAGGTCTTATCTTCCTGACCGCCGCGTATTCAATACTTACTGCTAGCCCGCTTCTACCAGCTAACTTAAATTTTGGCGATCCAGTCTCAATATTAAGCAATCCACGCAATGCTCTTGCCACTCCATAATCTGATGATAGGTCCGGTCTGTTTGGATTGTATTCGACCCTGATCACGTCCTTACCTACATCTTCAATATCGACTCCAACAAAGGGTAAGATATCAAGAACCTTATTCATCTTAATACCCCCCGAAACGAGCCTTTTCAGACGCTCAAATTTGATGTTTACAACTGGCACTTTGGCACGCTCCTGAGCCATGCAAGTTTGTTGCCATACAATTCACGTACATCATCCAATCCAAAGCGCAACATAGC
>CAYXGH010000102.1:0-5374 GCA_964464485.1 uncultured Nitrososphaera sp. | reverse complement strand
TGTATCTCTTTCAGGTCTTTCACACCTATTGCACCAACTATCTTCTTCCTGTATTTCTTAATGTAGCTTTCTGGCAAAATCTCAAATATGTAGCGCAACTTTTTGCAGTTTTTCTCAACATATGTATATCTCCTCTTTCTTGGTGCTATCTGACAGTGTGATTGGAAGTATTTCTTTTATCTTGACTTTTCACGATGATGGCTATTGTCATAGGGGATAACATGAGATTTCTGACTTCAAAAGGAAATGATTGGGCTGCACCAGCAGAAGGAGGATCTGTTGCTTCTACTATTCTTCTCTTAACTATATAGTTCACTATGATCTATATTTTCATTATTGATAATGATAAAATAGCTAACTTTTATGTCCTAGGATGATCCGGTGGGTTTAATATTATAGCACGGTCTCGCAAAGAACACAAAGCTTTTCTTTCGTCTTTCTTTCTTCGTGGAAAAAGAAGGGGTGACAGGATTTTCAAATGGGTCGTGATAGGCGCAGCAGGCTATACTCTCTTTATGCTGGTACTTGTGGCAGCCTCTGTGATCGAAGGTTCTATGCCCATCTTTTCCTTTGAAGGGATAGGATTCCTTTTCGGTACAGACTGGAATCCTGTAGAAGGCAGAGAATCATATGGGGCACTTCCATACATCGTCGGAACGCTTGTGAGTTCTGCCATTGCTATGGCAATAGGCGTCCCAATTAGCTTAGGAATCGCTATATTCATTTCAGAGATATCTCCACCCAGATTTGGAACTCCTATAGGCTTCATCATAGAGATACTTGCCGCAATTCCAAGCATAATTTACGGTCTGTGGGCGCTGTTTGTTTTCAGGTTCTGGATAGTGGATTTTATCGAGAGACCTCTTTACGAAGCTTTTGGAGGAACAATACCGCTCTTCGCCCGCACCCCTTTTGGTCTAGATATCTTTACTGCAGGAATAGTTCTTGCAATAATGATCATCCCTATAATTTCCTCCATATCTCGAGAGATACTAAAGGCCATACCTAATTCCCAGAGGGAAGCCGCGTACAGCTTGGGTGCAACCAGATGGGAAACTGTGTGGAAAGTCTTATTTCCTTATGCCAAGGCCGGCTTGCTTGGAGCTGCAATCCTTGGACTTGGCAGGGCAGTTGGCGAAACAATGCTTGTAACTATGGTGATAGGCAATGCAGTTGGCGCTAACGCCATTCCTGATACGCTTTTTAGTCCAAGCCAGACTCTATCAAGCATAATAGCTAATGAGTTCAATGAGGCAGTCACTGTATTTCACTCATCTGCATTGATAGCACTTGGAGCCGTATTATTCGTAGTAACAATGGGAATTAATGTAGGCGCCCGATTGCTTGTGTCAAGAATGGTCAAAGTTACTCCAGGAGCAAAGGAATAATAAAAAATGAACAACACAGAAAACTATCATCATAATATAGATCACAGAAAAGTTATCCAAAACGCGATGATAAGACAAAGTTACAAGCGCAAGATCGTTAACAGAGTTTTTACTGGCGTAACAATAGTATGTGTTATGCTTGCAATGATACCTCTGGGCAGCATTTTGTTTGAAGTTGTAAAGAACGGCATCTCTGCCATAAGTATTGAATTTCTCACTCAACCTCAAGGATCGATAATACGGGGCGGTGGAGGGGTAGGTCCTGCAATACAGGGTACGCTGCTTACCGTAGGATATGCTTCGCTAATTGGTATTCCAATAGGAATCTTGGCAGGCATCTATCTTTCTGAATACGCCGGCAACAGCAAATTTGCTTATACAGTTAGGTTCTTTAACAGCGTGATGACAGGAATGCCGTCCATAGTAATTGGCATCGTAGGATATATTGTTCTAGTCATTACAATCGGCTCTTTTAACATAACTGCAGGAGCAGTTGCACTTTCTATAATAATGATTCCTATAGTGGTGGCAGTTACTGAGGAAACATTGAAGCTTGTGCCAAACTCAATTCGTGAGGCTGCACACTCGCTTGGTATCCCAAAATGGAAAGTTACACTCTTTATCACCTTGAGGAGCGCCAAGAATGGTGTTCTAACCGGCATTGTTCTTGCAGTCTCCAGAATTGCCGGCGAAACTGCGCCGCTTATAATGACAATACTTGGGACTAGTCTATTCTTCCAAGGATTTGTAAGCCCTGTAGACGCGCTTCCCCTCCGGATATGGAGGTTTGCCTCGCAGCCATACGAACATGCTCATTCCTTTGGATGGGGCGCAGCTTTGGTGCTCATAATTATGGTACTATCGCTTAGTGTATTGCTGAGGTTCTTGGTGCTTGAGAAGAGATTCAAGCCGGGATCGCTGGTGAAGACGCGAGGATGAAGTCCAACAGGTTCTATATTCCTCTATATGAACTATTTAGGCAACCATTAATTATGCGAATTATGGCAGATGAGCTGGATGAGTAGCGAAGGGTACGCTAATACTATGAGTTACAAGCTTTCATCACTATCTGATACTAAACGACGCGGTTACAAAGTTTCTGTCAAGAATCTAAATTCATGGTTTGGAAGTAAACAGGCTCTCAAAGATATTAATTTTGATGTTAAAGAGAATACTGTTACTGCACTAATTGGTCCTTCCGGATGTGGCAAAACGACACTCATTCGCTGTTTGAATCGCATGAATGAGATGACTTCTACTGCAACTGTAAAAGGGAGTGTTTATCTGGACGACATTGACATTTATGCCAATAATGTGGATCCAGTGATCATCAAAAGAAGGATGGGGATGGTTTTCCAAAAGCCAAATCCATTTCCCACGATGAGCATTTATGATAATGTGGCTGCTGGCCTAAAACTTAACGGCATCAGGAACAAGGCATTGATAAGAGAGATAGTAGAGGAGAGCCTAAAAGGCGCAGTGCTGTGGGATGAAGTAAAAGATGAGCTTGGCAAGCCGGGCTTAAGCTTATCAGGCGGCCAACAACAGCGCTTATGCATTGCAAGAGCACTTGCAATGCAGCCTGAAGTGCTGCTGATGGATGAACCTACCTCGGCTCTAGATCCTATTGCATCTGCCAAAATAGAAGAGCTTATAAACGAGCTAAGTAAGGAGCTTACAGTAATTATTGTCACACACAATATGCAGCAAGCTGCCCGTGTATCTGACTACACTGCATTTATGTATTTGGGCGAGCTTGTAGAATATGGGCCAACCAAGCAGATATTTGAGAACCCGCAGAAGGAGCTTACTGAAAGATACATATCTGGCAAGTTCGGCTAAGCAAGATAGACATTTGGTAATTTGACCCGTCTCTTAGACCTTGGAATAGACCGTATAGGGAATATCATTATGGACATGGCCAAGCTTTCAGAGAAATCTGTGACTACTGCCATCGAATCATATGAAAAAGGGACAAGTACAAAAAAAGTCATCTTCGAATGGTCTGAGCAGCTCAGGGTGCTACAGGATGAAGTGGGCGACCTTGCAATTGAGCTGATTGCCCGCTACCAGCCAGTTGCCACTGACCTTCGCTTCATCAGATCATGTATGGAAATTGCATATGGCTTTTCTCGGTTTGGACGCTATGCCTACGATATTGTCGATGTGCTTGAAACTATGGGCTCAATAGCCAATTGCGACAAGAGTGCAGTTCTGGAAATGTCTTGCACAGTCCGGGAAATGATACGCATAAGTGTTCAGGCGCTGCAGTCAAAAGACAAAAATGCAGCAGAAAAGTTGTATCAGATGGACGATACCGTTGACGCACTTTATAGGAAGTATTTGAGAGAAGCCATCACACCATACGAAAAAACTGATAAAAGATCTTTTGATCCCCGCTGCTACATCTCTGCTCTACTGATACTTCGGTACCTTGAGCGCATTTCAGATCACGCTTGTTATATAGGTGATTCTGTGCACTACATCGTTACCGGCACGTCAAGCCCAAGGCGTTAATATGTCTCTATGTATAGAGAATATAGGGCAGTACATAGTAGCATATAGTCTATACTCGCAAAGCGTTTATTCATATCTTCCTTAGACAGCAATAGTGAGAACAGAATTAGACCATAGGGATGTTCGCAAAGTGCAATTTACAGGCAGGTCAACATACGTCTTATCGCTTCCAAAAAAATGGATTGAAGAAATGCGTTTGAAGGCCGGCGATCGAGTAACACTTGTTCGAGAACTTGACAATTCGCTGTCAGTAATTCCGATTTTCACTGGGGCGCGAGAATCTCTCAATGAAGTTACTACATTCGTATCGCCAAGCGAGAGTGGCAATACGCTCCGGCGCAAGGTGGTGTCAATATATTTAGCTGGTTATAATATTATTCATTTAAAAATAAAATCAGGCAGGATGAATCCTGCACTCCGTGACGCTGTTAGGGAACTCGTTAGGCGCAACCTTGTCGGGACTGAGATGATAGCTGACGCATCAGACAACATTACGCTGCAGGTATTGCTGTCTCTGCCAGAGCTTTCTGTCAACACTGCGATAAGGAGGATGTATCTCATTGCTTCGTCAATGCACAAAGATGCTATGTCGGCCCTTGCAGAGCTCAACTACGAGCTTGCAAAAGAAGTTATCCGGTCAGACGATGAGGTTGATAGATTCAGTCTCTATGTCTTCCGCAATCTTGTAATGGCCATGCAGAACGGAAGGGTGCTTCGAGAAATGGGATTAAAAAAACCCTCTGATTGTTTGAGTTACCGTGTCGCTGTCAAGAGCATAGAGCGAATTGCCGATCATGCATACAATATAGCCGACAAGGCAATCACCTTAAAAGACAAGATACCAAAGGATTCCCTTCAGAAGATAGAGAAGATGAGCCACCTTGCCCTGACAGTGCTGAACGACTCTGTCGAAGCACTACTGCGGCGGGACTATGAGCTTGCAGACAAGACAGTTGACAATGCAAAAAACATTCGTACACTAGAAGACGAAGTCCTGAAGGCTATAGAAAAGGATAAGGTTCGCGACCCAGCTAACATCAAGCTGGTCCTAGAAGACATCCGGAGAACTGCCGAGTATGCAAGCGACATTGCAGAGGCTGCCATGAACGAGACGATAGATGAAGTGATAGAAAAGCACAGCGCCAACCAGTAGAATAATAATGATAATATCTATGTCATATATTTAACCATCCATGCCTAGCTGGGCGCGATGGGTTGTAGCAGGTGTTGGTCTAGGCGCAGTGGTTGTAATCGCCATCATTCTTGCAATAATGGCAGGCCGATAATTTTAGACTAGTTGGTATACTAATACTGTTCAATTGGTCCTCTTAAATATAGCCGTCTTGCAATAAGCTTTGTAGGCTGTCTAGAAGACATCGTTCTAAGTCGTGTGCGATTTCTGAGCGTTAAGTATGAGCAAGCGAGTAGCAAATAGAACTAGAATCGAAGTAAGCATTTCATGCATCTAT
>CAYXGH010000101.1:0-5452 GCA_964464485.1 uncultured Nitrososphaera sp. | reverse complement strand
TCGATTCTGTTAGGGCTAGCCATAACAGAGAAAATCATCCTTACGCGCTTTGACGCGGATTCTAAAAGTCCGCCTTTCTTAGAATCTTTTTGATAATCAAAACTCGGTTGTTCCATTACGCCTCATATCTAGATAAATGATTAAAACTACTTTGTAAAATGTTTTTAACTAATTGCATGATCCAATCTATATATGCTCGACCGACTTTTTGGTCGACCAGCCTAGCTTTCAACCAGTACCTGAGTCTTTTGAGTCTGTGCATCCTCTCGTTTTTGGGAGGGAATGCTAGTTGGAACCTCTGGGAGTCTCGCTTTTGCCTCGTCCTCTAGGGCTCCTTCAATCTGGTTAAGGATTGAAAGGGCCTCTGTGTCCATCGGAGTTGAGATTCTGGCGTCTGCCTTGATATTTGCGTTGAGGAGCACGTCTGCGGTGACTGTCGAGACTTCGGAGAGTACTTCATTAGCAGCGGGAATGGCCCTAGTCAGATCCGTCTGGATACCTTTTATCATCTCAATTGTCGGCTCTATGGTGTCAAGGATTGCAGCAAATTCGTTGATCGTACTGAAGCGTATCACTACTGCCTCAAGTGCAAGACCGGTGTGTTGTGTGTTTCTGCGTAGGCGCCGCACATTGATCAGTTCGGTCGCAAGGATCTTTGCTCGGGCATTATTGCCTGCCTTAATGTTGGCAGCTATCTGCTCTAGAAAAGATGTCTCCATTGAGGCGAACTTTCTGTCGAGCAGCTTGAGACGCCCAAGCTGATTGTACACGACGCCTGTAGCATGGGTGATCTGGCTCATGAACTGCTGACGCTTCTCTCCTCCCGTCATCTTGCTGTTACTACGCTAGATTAAATGGAAAAAACTCTAGGTGTCGAAGACAGTATACCAAAAACTATCATAAAGCTAAGCTACAAAAAAAGTTGTATCTCACAGTAGCAATGCGAGGGGCATACTAGAATCAAGATTCTCGCCAGCGACGATGATGATCATAGTCGCCTCTTAAAGGTAAAATGGTCAAGTGAGATCTTGGAGCACGCAAGCGGGCTCGAATTAAGTCCTACGGTAATTGCATTCGTATTTGCGACCAGCTTTTCAGCTATGGAGTGCTGTAAGCTTAGAGCAGAAATGGTTTGTACGATATGTACTAGTCAGCGCCTACATCTAGAAGAAGAAGAGGAATAACAATAATTTCTTGCTCGACTGGCACTTGTGTAGGCTAGATTCATTCAAGCAGGTATATAGAATGACATATGTAGTTGGAATTACAAGAGAAAGATATGCCTGTTCTAGGCAACAGGAGCAACTATTTCTGGAGCATAAGACCGTGCTTGGGGTCATAGCCTGCAACCCTCACCTTGGTGCCTATTGGTAGGTCGGCAGGCATCTTGATGCCAGGGAGAAGTCCTGACGCTCTCAGAGGCACATTGTCTAACTTGAACACCACCCATGCATACGAGCCGACATCCTCAAAACCTTCCGGCACAACTGCTTGAATGGTGTATGTCACAACAATGCCACTGCCTTCAAGATCAACTTGCTCAAATTTGTTCCCGGCACATTTTTCACAAAAGAATATGGTCTCCAGCATCAGGTGGCCGCACTTTACACATTTTTTGGCTAAGATCTTTTTCCTGTTTGCAGCCTCGATGAACTTTTCTAAGGTGCTTTTATTAGTTGATAATTTCTCCTCCATCATTTCCTATCCACTTTCTTGAATATATGAACTGCGGCGCTAGCACCAGTAGCCCCAAAGTTGTGAGTGAGTGCGACCTCGGCATTAGGAACTATACGCTCGCCGGCTTTGTCAGTGAACTGCTCAAATACTTCGACTACTTGCCCGATACCTGTTGCCCCGATCGGGTGCCCTTTTGATTTCAAGCCACCTGACGGATTTATTGGGATCTCGCCGTTAAGGCGTGTTGCTCCATCCCTTACTGCATGCACAGCCTTGCCCTTTGGGAAGAACCCAAGATCTTCAATGTCGATTATCTCTGCTATGGTAAAGCAATCATGCACTTCGGCAAGGTCAATATCCTTTGGACTCACTCCGGCCATCTTGTAGGCCTGCCTTGCGGCAGCCACTGTACTTGGAATGGTCGTAATATCTTCGCGCCCTTGAACAGCTGCTGGCGAAGCGCCCCTGCCAGATCCAATTATTTCTATGTATGGCCTGCCGCTCTTTTTCGCAAACTCTTCGCTACATAGAATAACTCCAGACGCACCATCAGAGAACGGGCAGCAGTCAAGCAGCTTCAGCGGTGAAGCCACTACTGGTGACTTTAGCACATCGTCGACGGTTATTTTCTTGTGGACATGCGCCTTTGGGTTCATCAACCCATTTTCATGGTTCTTGACTGCAACGTGAGCGAGGTCTTCTTCAGTTGCCTTGTGAGTAGTCATGTAAGCGCGGGCCATTGATGCAAAGAGCCCAGGGAATGACGCGCCGTTACCACCTTCATAGAAAAAGTCAGAGCAGTAAGAGAATAAGGTCGTGCTACGCGCCGTGCCAGTATGTGTCACCTTTTCAACACCAAGTGCAAGGACGCAGTCATAGAATCCGGCTGCTACATTAGCATATGCTTCTCTAAACATCACGGAGCCCGAGCCACATGCCGATTCAATTGTAAGGCCAGGAACATGAGGAATTCCAAGGTTACTCATGATGACAGGTGCCATGTGGACCTGTTTGTCTGCAACTCCGAAAACGTTTGAAATGTATCCAGCCTGGATCTCTCTTGGAGTAATCCCAGCAGACTCAACGGCATCTTTGGCCGCATTTAGCGCAATCTCTATAATGCTTTCGTTTAATTTTCCATATTTCGTGCTGCCCGCACCGAGAAGGCAAACTTTGTTGGTTGTCATCTCATAAAAATTGCTTTTTTGTATATAAATAGCTTAAACACCCTTGATATATAAGAATCATAGTAGATGTTTAGTAGGGAATACTTGATCTCTGTAGCAAGTCAGGCAGATATCATCAACCTAAACTGGGGGGCTTGCAATGCTGAGTCACACATAAGCACGTTCAGGAATTATTGAATTTTTTCCTTTTTTATGACGAACTTGTCGTTACAACCAAACTTGTACAATCTGCAAGTTGAGGGGGGGGCGTACATCCTAAGGACAGGCAGCATTGTCAGTGTGTACCTCATCTCAACACAATCTGATGTTCTGCAATCACAATGCCGCCAGCAAAGGGTCAATGTAATTTCACCTATCACCAACACGCCTTTTTCCTTTGGGTCATGGAATCATAGCCATATCTTTTCAAGAAAGATAAAACGTAGAAGTCTATAACAGATTGGAATAAGCAAGTACTATTGAAATGTAAGAAGAAGGATCGGATTAATATGCGCAGATCTGCCAAGATCTCACCTAGTTCTTGTACACCCTTGTCGTCTGTGAAAAGCCTGCTGCTGCAAGGAGAATAGCTCAGGCGCTTGGCGAGCCGACGGAGTCGAGGCCCGGTGGCATTCCTATCTTTGAGGTAAAAAATAGTGGGTGCCACTATAAAATATGCACAGCGCTTGGACACCTGTATGGCCTGATCGATGTCACCAAGAACAGAAGCGTATACCCTGTGCTTGACTTGGAGTGGGCGCCTGTTGCCAAGAACCCGCAAGTGATCAGAGCCATCAATGCCATTTCCGAGCTAGCTAAAGATGCTTCATCATTCGTGCACGCGTGTGACTATGACCAAGAAGGAGAAGTGATAGGCCACAGTATCTTACAGTATGCATGTGGTGATAAATATGCAGAAGCATTAAGAGCTAAATTTTCGACACTAACTGACGAAGAGATAAGAGATTCGTTTGCCAATCTGGCCAAGCCAAACTGCGGGCTCGCAGAGGCAGGCAGGTCGCGTCACATGCTCGATTTCATTTACGGAGTGAACCTGTCAAGAGCACTTATTAGGTCGTTTAAGAGCATCGGCAGATATCGCAATCTCTCAATTGGGAGAGTACAGGGACCGACGCTTGCCTTTGCAGTCAACAGAGAGATCGAGATCAGGTTGCACATACCAGATCCCTATTGGATAATAACTGCACAGTTTGACAAAGACGGACAGATATTTTCTGCGCAGTATGAAAAGCCAAAAGTGGAGAAGCCTGCGGAAGCTAAGGCAATCATAGATGCCTGCGTAGGCAGAAACGGAACTGTAAACAACATTAGCGACAACGAGTCAATGCTGCCCTCGCCAGTGCCATTCAACATAGGCGACCTCCAGCGAGAAGCATACAGCTTGTTCAAGCTTAGCCCAGGCTATACACTTGCAATAGCGGAAAAATTGTATTTGCAGGCATTGATCTCATATCCGCGCACCTCAAGCCAAAAGCTTCCATTTTCCATAGGATATGATAAAATAATTTCTCGCCTTTCAAAGATCGGCAAATATAGTCAATTGGTATCAATGCTTCTCTTAAAGGAGAAACTTGTGCCAAATGAAGGTCGAATGACAGATCCAGCGCACCCTGCTATCTACCCAACCGGCGTTGCACCACGGCAGAAACTGAGCGGCCTTGAATTCAGGGTGTACGATCTTATAGTGAGGAGATTCCTTGCGGCATTTGGCGATCCAGCAGTCAGCAGACACATAAATGTCATAATCGACGTAAGCGGATACACCTTCGAGGCAGGAGGCATGACGCTAACCTACGAAGGCTGGATGGTGCTCTACAAGCCTTATGTCAGGTTTAATCAGCGCAAGCTTCCGAAACTCCACAAGGGCGACCTGCTGAAAAATCGGGGCATAGAAATGGAAGAGAAATTCACACAGCCGCCTTACCGCTATAATCAGGCAAGCATGCTTGCCAAGATGGAGCAGGAAAAAATAGGAACCAAGGCGACAAGAGCTGACATAATATCAACCCTATTCAAGCGGAATTACTTGGTAGCATGTAAGGGCGGGCTAGAGGTAACGGACCTAGGTTTTGCAGTCATTGATTCTATGAGAGAGTTTGCGCCAAGTATAGTTTCTACAAACATGACAAGGTTAATGGAAGAGCAGCTTGCAAACGTGGAGCAAGGATCAGCGGACAGCATGTCGGTAATTGAGCAGGCAGTAGATAGACTGTTAGAGTCACTGGCATCATTCATAGAAAAAGAAGCTGATATCGGGGCTCAGATAAATGGTGCTGTATCAGCGGACATTGCACAGGCTGCAGTGCTTGGCCAGTGCCCACTGTGTAAGAAGGGGCAGCTTTGCATAGTCCGGTCGCGCGCTACACAAAAGCGCTTTGTGGGATGTTCGAATTATGCCGGCGGCTGCAAGGCAACTGCACCGCTGCCACAAAAGGGCTCAATTAGAATTACGGGCAAAGCATGTCGAGAGTGCAGCTGGCCGTTGATAGGAGTTGTTTTTGCTCGAGGCACAAAGCAGTGGAGAATTTGCATAAACATTCATTGTCTTTCAAAAAAGCGAGGCACCACATAAAATATGGTTCTATAGC
>CAYXGH010000100.1:3098-5499 GCA_964464485.1 uncultured Nitrososphaera sp. | reverse complement strand
GGAATCTCGACATAATCTATGATTATGAAGAATATGAAAAGCGGGCTTCCATGTTGTACACCAAGGATGCTCTCTCCTGTTATCCGCTGTATGACCACGTCAGCGGTAAGCCAATAGAGGTGGATCAGCTGGAGTGAAATCAACACAAATGCTATCTTTAGATTCAGATTCTCGTATCTGTGCCAGAATCCTACCAGCTTTTGTACAGCGGAGGACATGAACAACTAGGCTTACTAATAGATAATTAATAGGACTAAAAAATATTAGTATCTTTCTTCATGTATGCGTATGTGTGACAAAATTTCATTATAGATAGCTGATGACTCTATGCGGCATATTATTTCGAAGTCACATTTATGTGCTTCATGGTTTGAAACTATTTCTACTAAATGTTGGTGTTGTTATTGTTGTCATTCATGACAAAAATTCAGTTACTGAGAGGGTATCAACGTCTGTCCAGATGTTGTTGCCTGTGAAAATAAATACCTGGAAGTGAAGATGAGGCAGATATGTAAATCCTGTCATACCAACACGTGCAATAACCTGTCCTTTCTTGATATATTGCCCGGTCCTTACGACTGCGCTTCCGTGCGCAAGGTGGTCATATCTAGAATGTTCGCCATTTGGATGTTGTATAACTATAAAGTTGCTGTCATGCCAGTACTCTATGCTTGGGCCACCTATATGTGAGTCATCTTTGACGAACGTAACAATGCCATCTGCTGCGGCAAGCACAGGGGTATTCTCTGCAACTATGAAATCAATTGCGTTTCTTAATTTCCCGACGTGCGCTGGAGAAGATGTTCTATCAATTCTCTGCAACTTATCCTTTGGAACAGGCAGCAAATAACTGTTGATGGAATTCATGCGATTGCCTTTTCTGCGACTCTTATCGCACATTTTACCTTATTATGTTTAACCGTCATTTTAGACCAGAATTCCAGATATTCCTTAGAAAAAAAGGATATCCTGTATATCACAGCTTGGCTTTAGTAATCTGGATGCAGTCATCATCAGGTATTGAATAAAATTGACTCGACCACTTCACTACAATTCTGCTACTGTGGCATTTTGGTGTGTCTTGACACATACAGATAGGTATGCGAGAGACAATTCTCACATATTAGAATGTATATTGAAACTACTAAATAATTTCTTATGTCTTTTATAGACTGCCCTTACAGAATTAGATTCACAGTGAATGTGCATAACCTGCTATATCTAAAGTTGCCTATGCCAGCATTATGAGCCAAAATACAAATGATCAGGGTAAGATGCAGCAAACTGGTTCGCAGTGGGCAGAAGTAATCGGACAGCTTATTGATAGGATGACAGGCAAGGGTGCTTCTGTAACTTATGATTTCGACAACTTTGTCATAGATATACCTCGAGCGCAGGGGCCTGGCGGACGCGATATAGGAGGTGCAAAATGGACTATTAACGGCAAGATTTTGATCACTTGGGAAGCTCATAAGACTTCTGAGGAGGAGGCACGCCAGAGGGCATCAGTCTCAACCGTGACATAGAAGGATTGGTTAGCTGCCATGCTGGGCGATAGTCACCTGCATATAGACAAAAACGATCAGCTGGGTGACTGGCTGAGCAAAGCGCTTGGATCTGCAAAAGAAGGAGTGCTTGCGATTAGCTTTGAAAATGAACCTGCAGTAAAAATAGCAATCAGCAATGGCACACTTACAGTGGATCTGCTAGAACCTGCTATCTTTAGAATACCTGAAGACGAGACTGGATTGTTTGACAAGCTAAAAACCGCATCAGAGTTTGCCCGCAAGCTATCAGACAACGGGGTAACGCTTTCCTTTCTTAGAAAAGGCAAGGAGGCTGTGCGGCTCGGCAAGGATGCCAGACCGACACTTTCAAAGATGGTGACAAGAAGCGACGACATCCAGCTTAACAGTGCAAGGGAATTTGCCAAATTAAAGGGAGATCTAAAAACTGACTAGGGATCTTCAGGCCGCAAAAACTCCTTCTATTATCATACTGCAAGCGCTCTGATTATGTAGTTGGTAGAGCACAAACATTTATCGACTGCTTACTGCATTCTTTGCAAAAAGAAAATTTTTTGAGTGCTGAGAATATCTCGGACAAGTATGAAGAGATTCTGAATATTACATCAGAGCGGCATATAGCCGCTTTGACTCTATCAGACATTCGGATCAATCAATATGTTTCGTCTTTTTGACCGTTTAAGGAAGCTATAAAGTGTAATAATGTTACTTGAGCCGGAAAAGGCAGAAAAAACTTTGCTTGAAGAGCGGGGACATAAACCATTTCAAAAGTGAGATTATATGTCTTCACCCTTTGGAGTATTAGGTGAGACATCTTTAGAGCTTGCACTCGAGATTCTTTCGCGGCTACCGTATGGATCTTGTCTTTCACTTTC
>CAYXGH010000100.1:0-2998 GCA_964464485.1 uncultured Nitrososphaera sp. | reverse complement strand
GTCTTTCACTTTCAGCTCTCTTTTTTACAAGACCCGCTGCAACTTCCACATCATAAGCGCTGCCATATTCTCTGCCCTCATCAAGGTTGTTTTCGATTGCTTCAGCTACATCATTGATTCTATTGGCCATACTCGGCGATCTTGCGTTAAGATGATTCCTTATTTCCTCTTTTGTCGCCGGAAACTTAAGGCCTTCAAGCAAGTTTGCCAGTTTGGACGCCTTATTGCGATCCATAGCTTCATTCGTTGGAGGCTCGCCAGTAATATCCCCCACGCGCTCGGCTCTGGAGTTGATGCCTGATTGCTCCACATCAGTATAATTGTGATCAGCTGTGGACATGCAGTTCACGCTCCAGTGCCTGGCCTTTTGGTGCTGCGCTCCCTCTCTGACTCAGCTCCCTTGCTCAGCTCTGTGTCCGTTCCGTGTGTGTCTTGCTTGTATGCTTTTTCCTGCTGCTGCCCCTTGCTTTGCAACTTTTCTCTCTTTTTCATTGTGTTAGAAGGATTGCTCATACTTCTAAGTATATGCATAATCTATGATAAAGCCTGTAGAATAATCTTCAGATCGATTGCTGTTCACTGCAAACGCTATTCTAGTGGCGCTCAAAACTCCGTCCTATTGGGAAATGCGCGGTTACATAGACTCTACAATTTTTTATGGAGACTCTTCGGGCAGTCATAGAATTTTCCTTTCAGATTCCTTCTTGAAGCCGCCTATATACATCAGTAAGCATCTTACTATGTATCTGCTTTTGCCAAAATTGCTGTATCTTTCTGGCTGAGTTTGCATAGTTTACATAATTTATAATGGCCAAACATGGGACAAAAATATCAAAATCCCTTGTAGGCTCAGCAGGATCCCTGCACCCGCCGGAGCGGAACAGTTACTCCCGCTGCCCTACGAGGGTTCGCCGTACACTCCTAGCGCATTTCATGGGTCTTACCCCACTTCATGTCCTTTTCGTATACGGCAAGATGATATGATTTTCATCATATATTACGGCTCAGCAGAATAATAATTCTGGAGGAGGATTCAAGTCCTCTTGGGCTTTTGATTTCGAGGCCGACTATGCCTATTGATCTTTGATTCCCTGATTCCCCTTTTAAGTGGACGCTCTCTTCTCTTCCGCTCGCCCTTTGGCCTATTATATTTTTCAAGCTTGGCTTCACGCTCGCGCATTGTCCGCTTGCGTATTTTTTCACCTTGTGGTACCCTCTTTTGGCTTGGGGTTACCACTGCCTGTTCTGTCTGCTCCGGCGCAAGACCAAGGGAAATGGCATCAAGCCTAATCAGACTTCCATGCGACGCCAGCCACTCTATCTTGCCGCTGACAGACTTTGCCATATCATCATTTTCTGCTACGAGATATACCTTATCAAGGCCGCTTCTTATCCCCCGAAAAGCGGCTTCTTCTATCTTTCTTAGCGACAGCTGATTGTCCTCTGTGTCTTGGCTGCCGTCCTCTTCAGCTTCTAGAACCACAAAACCACACTTGATGTTTGGAAGGGCTGGATGGACGTTGATGTTCCACACTATGTCTATTGGGCCGGCGCCATAGTCGACATCCTGTTCTACTTCAAAACCCTTCTCCTCACCCATATCGATTATTGTGTCCGGGTTTACAGTTTGTGCCATTTTTTATACTACCTCCTCCGTCTGTGCGCTTTCGCGCTCCCGCGCGCCTTTTATTCCACTCTTGGAGACCAGTGTCGAAGGGGTAAGCACAGTGACATACTTCCGCAGTTGAAGTATACTCTTGTCCGGCATTGACTCTATTGCATTCTTGACCTTCCCTGTCATCGCCTCCAAGGGCACGACAAACACTAGCTTGTCAATAAGGTTCAGCATGGCTCTCGCTATCCCTTCATTGATCGACGAGTTGGAAAACTCTGTAAGGCATATGAACCCAAGTCGCATGTCTGGCAGAGATTCAGAGCCGGGCTTGAAAATCCAAGTTACATGCACAGGCCCTGCTCCAAGGTCATGGTTCTCTACCACTTCATATCCAAGGCTGCGGCCCATCTGGATGATTGGTGCCTTGAGGGTATCTATCATCTGAAGTCTTTCATGCGAATGTTCCTCTAAATAAGCAGAAGAGGAATTCTGCTGACTCATGTGCTGCATCTGCACACCATACCTTTTTACAATTACCCGGCATACTGCTTGGCTAATTTTGCCATTGCTGTGAACATTTTTAGCATAAAAAGCCAGCACCTTATATGAGTCATAAAAAAGAGATCGAGCAGCCGCTAGATACCAAGCAAGCGAAGAAGTTAGAGTTGGATGAAACACCCAAGCCTACTAGAAAGTGAGCAAACCTTCAATCCCTGCGGCTAACAATGCTGAGCCAAGCACCCATGATAGGATAAAGGGAAGACAAGTGATAAAGTAGCATGGTGATTAATTACTTTACCACCATGACAGGGCAATTAGCATATGTCACTACGCCTGATGCGACGCTGCCAAGTAGTAGTTTGGCCAAGCCCGACCGGCGCCGTCCCTTTGTGCCAGTTATTATGAGATCGACTTTATTTTTCTCGGCGTAGTCTACTATTGCAGGTACTATAGAAGTGGGGCTAGCCACCATTTCTACCTTGACATTGACTCCTTGTGCCATAGCTTTTTTCTCAATTTCGTCAAACCACTTGCGTGCTTCCTGCTTTGATTTTTCCAAAAGCTCATTTATCGCGCTTGGTGTGACAAGTCCAAAAGCGCCAGATGAATATGCATACCCAAGCTGAGACACGACAACATATAACGAGATAAGCTGGGCCTCATGTTTTTTTGCCATCTTGATAGCATAGTCGGCCGCTTTCATTGAAGATTCTGAACCGTCCACACATACAAGTATCATTGCAAAAGTCATCAGCTAAAGTTGTGCATCATGAAAGATATAAGGATTGAAAAAGTATGTTTATTTTCAGAAAAAAATGACGTGTTGCAAGATCAATGTGAGATTTGCATATATCTCATAGGATTTACAGATTACCTTTTTGC
>CAYXGH010000099.1:0-5534 GCA_964464485.1 uncultured Nitrososphaera sp. | reverse complement strand
GGGGGCTTCCTGCTTGAGCTTTAGCAATCCCAAACCTACTTCAATTGCACAGGGCATCGGTTTGAACCTAATGTCTGCCGTAATGCCTAGATCCTAGCTCATAGATTATAGATAGAAGCTACAGGTCTTGAATTATACGACTATATATCTACTGCACCAACAGCAGATATCATGCACACGCTTCACGTGGCATTTGATGACACTGACTCGCGTGAGGGCAGATGCACAACACACCTTGCATTCAAGGTAGTAGAACATCTGAAGAAAAAGCAGGGCGCACAGCTTGTAGATTATCCATTGTTGATTAGGCTCAATCCCAATATCCCTTGGAAAACTAGGGGTAATGGCGCAGTATGCCTGCGGCTAAAAGTGCAAGATGCAGACAGAGTCATCGACTATATCAGGCAGGCAGTGGAAGAAGGTTCCGCCATTGGCAGAGGAGCTAACCCTGCAATTGCATTCCTCGAAAGCGACTATGTGCCTACAAAGCTTCAACAGTTTAGCGCGCTCACAATGTATGACATAATGAGTAGACAGATGTCAGAAAAGGTAGCCAAGGCCGCTGGTATTCAATACTTTACCTTTGGCAATGGGCAGGGTCTTGTTGGTTCTCTTGGTGCAATGGGTTGTCTGCTGGAGAGCGATCATACTTTTGAGTTAATCGCATACAGAAAGCAGAAGAACTGGGGCAGGCCTCGTGTAATAGACAAGCAGAGTGTCATTAAGTTTAGCATAGACACCTATCCCCACACTTTCAACAATTACGATCGAAACCAGAGGCGTTTGTTGATTGCACCGCATAGTCCAGATCCAGTCTTCTTTGGTATAAGAGGGGAGAGTCCAGATATAGTAGAGTTGGCACTCCCTGCGTTGCATTCAGAGGAAGAGATAGAGGGGTGGACAGTTTTTCGCTCAAACCAAGGTACAAACATGCACCTACAAAATGAGATCAGGATTGCCAATGTCAAGGCATACACAGCAGGATATATCAGGTGCAAGGTTAGTAGCAAGCCATATGCAATTGAAGGTGGTCATGTTATTTTTATGGTCAAACAGAATAGCTCAGAGATGCCAGCAGCGGTCTATGAACCAACTGGGCTTGCCAATGTCACAACCAAGCTTGAAGAGGGTGATGTCATTGAAATTGGTGTCGGTGTCAGAAAGGGAACTACCAAACACCCCAAAATTCTAAATGTTGAATATTTGCGGGTGCTCAAGCTCGCGCCTGTTTATAAAATATTGAACCCATTGTGCAAAATGTGTGGCAAGCGTATGAAGTCAGAGGGCAAAAATAAGGGCTATCAGTGCGACAGGTGTAAGCATAAAGACTACGACACAAAAAAGATTCTGGTACCGCAAGAGCGTAGAATCAAAACTGGATTATACATCCCAACACCAAAAGCACACAGGCATTTGACAAAGCCGTTACAAAGGTACGGCATTGAAAAGACAAAATTCCTATTTGAAAAAAGTAGTAGCGAGGGGTTGATTTGAACTTACGGCCACCTGCAATTTTGCAAAAGTGGAAACCGCTCTGCGGGTTATGAGCCCGCCGGGATAACCTGGCTTCCCCACCTCGCTGACAGCATCTTGACACAAGGGGAATATATCTCTGTCTGCACTGCATGATCGAGAAGTAATACATAACAGCGATGAGCATAGTCACATCTTTTCCGTCTTGTCAAAAGACACACACCGGCTTCCATTCAAGATCGGATTGACAGCCGCAGAGCAGATGCTGCTAAATGTCCACACAAGCGAAATGCAATTCCTATGCATAGCAAAAAGGATAAGTAAATCAGAGAGAGAGAATAAACCAGAAATCTCGATATGATACAATAGATGGTTTTAATCCAAGCACTAAAGCAAAAAAATAGAAAAGACAAATAGATAGATATCACTCCTATGCACCGGCAATTTGTCAGTCCTTAATAATAGCAGCAAACAATTACCTTGTTCTGTTCAGTTGCTGTGGACATAGCAGTCTTCTTTATCTTGTATCTATCTATTATTGAATCTCAAATGGCTAGATTTATTTCTGTCTTTGCCCATTGTCAAATGGGCATGAATGCCAAATCGCTCAGCGACATCGACTTTGAAAAGCGCAAGGGACTTCTACCGGTAGTAGTACAGGACAGAAAGACCAAAGACATTCTGATGCTAGCGTACGCCAATAAGGCGGCCCTTGCCAACACAATCAAGACAGGCAATGCTTGGTTCTGGAGCACGTCACGCAACAAACTGTGGATGAAAGGTGAGGAGTCTGGCAATGTCCAGTCGGTATATAGTATATTGGTCGATTGTGACTCGGATTCTATCTTGTATATGGTGGATTCAGACAAGCCAGCGTGCCACACAGGCAATCGGTCCTGTTTCCACAATTTACTAACATAGTTCATTAAATGAAATACATTTTTATATTATTATGCTTCTTGTTATAATCTGTGCACTAATATTCTGTTTAGTATTACAAAACATAGCCAGCAAAAAATTTAGTAAGACTAAAATGGTGCTTAGAGAAGTTTTAATCATATACTAATCGAGAGAGAGAGAACAGAAAACATGGGAAGTATTAAATCGCTAAAGTGTAGAGAATGTCTCAAAGAATATGAGCCACAATTTCGTTATGTATGCGAAGAGTGCTTTGGCCCTCTGGATGTCACATACAAGGAATTATCCATAAATAGACACACTTTTGAATTAAGGGAAAAAACATACTGGCGTTATTTTGAGCTCCTGCCAATTGCAAACAAAAGCAATATTGTAAACCTGAACGCAGGTCTCACACCGCTGCAGTACGCAGACAAGCTGGGCAACAGGCTCGGGCTGAAAAGTTTGTACATCAAGAATGACTCTGTTAACCCGACGTTTTCATTCAAGGATAGACCTGCTGGCGTTGCAGTTTCAAGAGCCAAGGAGACAAGATTAAAGGCGGTGGGCTGTGCGTCTACGGGCAACCTGGCAGCTGCGACCGCTGCTCACGCAGCCAAGGCGGGCCTGTCATGCTATATCTTTGCGCCGTCTGACATTGAGCATGTCAAGATCGCTCAAGCGCTTTCATACGGCGCCGAATTTGTTGCAGTTGAAGGCACCTATGATGATGCCAACAGGATTGCTTCCATGATCGGAGATAAGAAAGGCATAGGTGTCGTCAATATTAACATGAGGCCATACTATGTAGAGGGATCAAAGACACTTGCCTATGAGGTTGCTGAGCAGATGGATTGGCAGGTACCAGAGAGCCTGATAATCCCGGTAGGAAGTGGTGCCATGCTCAACGCGATATGCAAGGGTTTTGAAGAGCTTCACTCGCTTGGTCTGATCGACAGTCCCAAGAATATGAAAGTGGTTGCAGCACAACCGCGCGGCTGTGCGCCTATAGTTGATGCATTCAAGCACAACAGCGACGAGGTGATCCCTGTTGAACGTCCAGAGACAATTGCGAAAAGCTTGGCAATTGGAGACCCCGGCGATGGTATTTATGTTCTGAAAAGACTAAAGCAGTACAATGGGCTTGCAGAAGAGGCAAGCGATCAGGAGATCGCCGACGGTATTATGTTGCTTGCCCAGACAGAGGGCATTTTCACTGAGCCTGCAGGCGGTGTGTCAATTGCAGTATTGAGGAAGCTGGTAGAAGAAAGCAAGATAGAGAAGGATGAGCGCATTGTCTGTTATGTCACGGGCAATGGTCTGAAAGCTACAGAAGCGGTTATAGGTCTACTGCCAAAACTAAATACGATCAAGCCTGATGCAGCAGAAGTTTCAGCAATTATAAGGGGATAATGTTGGCAAAAGTTGAATTTGTAGTTCCTTCGGTATTGAATAAAGGGCAAGGAGAGAAAAAGATCGCGATACAGGCTTCCGACATGCAGGATGCCTTTGCAAAAGTTTCGGAGCAGATGGGCGATGACTTTAGGCGAAGAGTGTTTGATCATAATGGCAAACCAAGATCGCTTATCAACATCTACATCAATGGCAAGAATGCCCGCTTTACTGGCGTTACGTCTGCCCAACTAAAGGACGGCGATTCTATTTACATTCTGCCAGCGGTGGCGGGAGGGGCTGAGTTGACAAGTGAGGAGCTTCAGCGCTACTCTAGGCAGGTGATGCTTGAAGAGATTGGCTTTGAGGGCATGGAAAAAATAAGGAATGCAGAGGTATGTGTGGTGGGAGCAGGGGGCATCGGCAACCCCGTTGCCACGCAGCTAGTGGCAATGGGAGTTGGCAAAGTACGTATCGTTGACAGGGACGTTATTGAAGTTACCAACCTGCACAGACAGCATCTCTACACTGACGACGACATTGGCCGCGTCAAGGTGGAGGCTGCTGCAGAGCGGCTGTGCAAGCTAAACTCTACAGTCAAAGTAGAGCCAGTTCCAACGTCTGTAACTAAATATACTGCTGAAAACCTCATCAAAGGTTTTGACATTGTCATTGACGCATTAGATAGCGTCGATGCTCGCTATGCTCTGAATGACGCATGTATCAAACACAATATTCCACTGATCTATGCGGGAGCGCTTGGCATGCTGGGATCGGTCTGTACAATTCTACCAAACAAGACTGCATGCCTGCGCTGTATGTTTCCTGAATTGAACGAAGAGGAAATGCCAGCGTGCAGCACTGAAGGCGTGCACCCATCTATACTGTATCTGGTTGCAGGCATACAGGTATCAGAGACAGTCAAGATAATCACAGGCAGAGAACCGACGCTGGCAAATAAGCTGCTCTACATTGATCTGAATGAGCTATCATTTGAGCGCATCCAGATGTTCCGCCAGGAAGAGTGTCCATCATGTGGAATTGCGCGGAAAGAAAGCAAGTTGGCGGACGATGAACTGATAATTGAAGAGTTGTGCGGTAGGGATAGGGGCAAGCGTACATGGACGGTCACTCCTACAGAGCCTACGCCTGTCAACCTGAGCTCCATGATCAAGAATGCCGAGTCTCTTGGCTACAAGGTCAAGACAAGGGGGAACCTTGGAATAACTGCAGTCAATTCAGGCAGGATGTCTGTAAGTTTCCTCTCAAGTGGCGCTGCTACAATTGTTGGCGCAAAGGACAAAGAAGATGCAGTCAAGATCTACAAGACATTTGTAGAGCAACCCTAGCCACCTATAAACTCCATCATGCTCGATTGAGTTCTCCTTTCTTCCTTGAAGATCAATTTTAGTTCTAGTGCTATTGATTCAATTCTGCTGCGCAAATAATCGTTAATTTTGTATTGTTTGCACATGTCAGTTGCAATGCCAAAGTATTTTTCAACTGCCCCCCTTGTCACTGTTTGGATCAATGAGCAGCCGCAGTCAATGCACTTGCCCATCAGGGGCATTCTACGGAACTTGGCGCCACAGGTCGTGCAGCGAAATGCCTGCGAAGAATAGGATCTCATGTTACCGATTATGTCAGGCAGAATGTGCGTAGTGAGCACCATTGCGGCAACTTCGTTAACGTCTACTGCGTTTATCAGTTTTGCAGTATCAAACTGCATTTTCAACTTCTCTTCCATAGTGTTAAGAGTAGAGTAGGCGCTC
>CAYXGH010000098.1:0-5545 GCA_964464485.1 uncultured Nitrososphaera sp. | reverse complement strand
TCAGGAAATAGTCAGGCTTTGGCTGGCTTTTTGTGTCAGCGGAATTATAATCCTTGATACTTATTGAACTGCTCTGCTTTTTGAGGTAGATACCTAGCAAACTCTTTTACATCCATCACCAAGCCGTAGTAGTCTCTTACAACTTCTAACGTAGACTCAAAGTGCTTAATGTTGCCTGATGCTGTTGCGTCAGAGATGAGTATCACATCATACCCGTTATTGAATGCATCTCTCAAAGATGCCTCTACGCATATCGAGGTGTCTATTCCACAGAAAGCCAAAGTATCGATTCCAATACTTTTCAGCCAAACGCCAATTTCAGTGTCTTGAAACGCCGAATCTCGTCTCTTGATGACGACGTGATCCATTGTAGTAGGCTTGATTTCATCGACAATATCTGCATCCCAAGTGCTTATTACGCAGATTGGCTTTGTGCGTATTCTCTCTTCCCTTGACTTTGGCAGTATTCTGTGAGTGTTTGTTAAAAGATCTATGCCAGATTTTTCCCTCACGGCCTGTGTGTAAAATATTGGTACATTGACGCTCCTGCAAAGCCTGATAAGTTCTGATATCTGTGGGATAACATACTGGTAGCGGGAAACATCCATCCCAAGTTGATCGTACGATCCACCTTTGCTTACAAAGCCGTTTTGAACGTCTATTACTATAAGCGCGGGGTTAACGTTATGTCCCTGAATGTTGATAATCGTCATATACGGGGATTAGAAGCGCGGACTGAATTAATAAATTTGAAGTAACACTATTCACCACCCGCACTAGAAGTAACAACGTCAATACTATAAGATGAGTCGACAAGAAATTCCGGCCTTGCCCCCTGCCAGCCCTTTAATTTGACAAGGATTTTCCTGTTGTATGGGTCGACTGCAGCTTGGAATCTTCCTTTGCCGTTTATGCTGTGTTCAAAGGCAAAATGAGTATACTCTTGCAAAAGCGACCCTGCTATCTGCGGTTTGAATGAGACTTTGTTTTCAAGTATGTCCAATTTCATTCCAAGCATCATTTCGCGCAAGGCGTGAATATACATGCTAATAGACCACGCCTGCAACATGCATGAATTGAAGGGATCTGGTTTGTCTCCCTTGTATGTTTCTGCAAACATGCCGTTTTCCGCCAGAATGCGCTCCGCCATGCAATTTACATAGTAGAGCGCCTGCTCGCTTCTTCCCGCCTTGGTCTCGGCTAGCGCTGCCCAGCCTGTAACAAGTGGCCAGACTGCCCCGTCGTGATAGAGGGCAGGATGGTACTTGTGGTCTAGGCTGCTGAGCGTTCGGACGCCCCAGCTTGTCGTCATGTCATCTTGTTCAATTCTTTCAAGCACGGATTTTGTCTTGCGGGGATCTTCGGCTGCATCTGTGAGCAAAAGCACAAGCGCGTTTGGTCTTATGCTTGGGTCTTTGGAGCCATCCCTTCTTATTGTGTCATAGTAAAATTTCGTCTCTTCGTTCCAGTATTCATTATCAATTTTAAGCGCTAGCTGCTCTGCCTTTTGCTTCCACCTCCTGCGATTGTAGCTGTCACCAACTATGTCTGCTAGCTCGCTTCCGATCCTCAAGCTTTCGTAAAACAAAGCCTGAACATCGTTTGCGCTTTTCCGCCTGTCTATGTGATCCATCCAAGTTGAATCACGGATAGGCAGCTTTTCTGCCGTGCCGGTAAAGCCGTGGTCAATCAAGCCGTCTCCGTCTATGTCTTTGACAAGCCCACAATCAATGAGTGCTTCAATCGACTCCCATCTTCTTTGCAGGTACTCAACATCTGCCGTTGCCAGCACGTATTCCCGTATCGCCCAAGGAAAGAGAAATGTTGAGTCGGCAGAGCCATAGGTGGTAGTGTGCAAGAAAGCCTTGCCGCTTATTATCATAGGAAGCTCACCAGTGACAGCGCTCTTGGTAGTCTTTTTCGCCTGATGCTTGAAGAAATTGTCAATGACAGAGCGGGAAAACCGGTAATCGCCAAGTGCAAGATAGCCCCGCAGCGACCAGCCAGTGTCCCTTGCCCAGTAGTTTGGAAAGCGCGGAAGCCCGGCGCATATCCCTTCTCCAAGGCCATCGTATTCTGCCTTTAGATATTGCAAGCACATCTTGGCCTTTTCATACGCTCTTAATAATTTTGATATCTGGAGATTTTGTTTCTTTTCTGCCGAGGGAGACCTGATTGTAAGCGTCAACGACGAGTATCTTTTGAAAATGTTTTCAGTTTCCTGCACAAGCTTACTGCAGTTATCCCTCATGAAGCAAAATTCTTTTAGGCAATCGTTGGCACTTGAAAAGCTGCCTACTCCAACAAGCGCAAGTTCGATGGTTTTGTCTTCTTCAAGCTCTACATCATACGACAGCTCAAGGTCGTTGTCGAATGAGTCTGTCAAGATCTTGCTTGGCCTTATGTTTTTTGGCGTGATACCTATGGTTCCAAAATACTGCCTCTTGTCTTTCTTGGTATCTCCGGCGGAGCTTATCTGCAGGCAGTTTTCGCGCATATTGAACTTGGTGATGTTGCTCTGTGAGATGGCTGCAAGCCCATAGCTTGTTATATTGCCGTCTATTAGAAAGTGAAAGCGGACTTTACTTGGTACCTTTCTTTTGACTGGCCTCAGATCATGGTCCGTATGAGGCCTCATACTCATCTTTATTTCCGTTATGAATCCTCTACTTTCAAAGGGCACACATAGCCTTCTTTGTACGTGCAGGCCTCCCAGATCGTGGTGTGTCGTAAGAACACCGTGCTCGTGTCTAGACGACAAGGCAAAATTTGGAAGGCGCTTACGCACACCATCGTCCATAGATACTTCGACTATTATCCTTCCAAACGACCTTGCGGGAGGTACGTACAGCCCCCCATTGTCATACCGTACGCCCATCCACGTCCAGTTAGCAGAAAGCGCCCCATTTGCAGAGCACACAATGTATGCTTTTTTCCCTGATAGTACAAGAGGGCTTGTAAAATTCTTAAACAGTGTGTCTCCTCTTGAAACTGCAAGATCGATGTATGCCAGCGAATTAGGAGTAATATGGATACTATCCTTCTGATATCCAGAGATGTAGTCGGTGAATGTAAATGGAATGGTTATTTCCTCAAAGCCTTCAAGCTTGCTCATTATCAGTATCTTATGTTTGACCTTGTCATCCAAGCCCCCCTCTTTAATTATCAAGAACCTTGCACTTTGATACGGTTTGAATGAAATCGGCCTGGTTTCAGAAAGCGTGGCCACATTGACCACTTCGTCAGAAGTTGCGATAAAGATTGAGTTTCTATGAACAGGCAGCTCATCGATGTAAATGTCAAGTGAAATAATGTTACCGCCAAGCGGAACTGGAGGATTCAAAAGCGAAAAGATAAAACCATGGTGCTTATCCTCCCCATTTACTACTATTACGTTTTTGAGGCTGCCTCGCACATAAGATAACAAAGTGTGGGTATTGTCAAGTGTCCTTGTTATTTTCTATCCACCCTTGATGATGTAACACCATCTAAATCCTACAGAATTGTTATCGCAGACCATAATAATATAATTTTCATAAGAGTCTTGTGTAATCGAGTTTCATTTTTTTACTATTTGAAAGGCACTTTAATACAATGAAGTCAATAAGTCTTGCCTTGTGCATATTCTAGTCAAAACAGCGTTGTAATTGTGATTGTCAATATCTATGAGATATATACCGTTGTCAAAAAAATCTTCCCAGGGTTAGTAGTCAGTTACTAATAAAAAGACCGACTTAACCATGTTAATCACGACGTATATACAATGAAGCGCAATTAGGAATCTGCTAGGGTCATACATACATCGAGAAATGGCTTGCAGAAATATTTGTGAGAGGTATAGGGCGACGAAAGATAGAAGAAGTAGCTATTATATCGAAGGATACAAAAGGTGCCAGATATGTGGCATCTTCATTAAATGGAAGGGAACTAGATGCCCTTGTTGTCAAAGGCCCTTGAGGTCAAAACCTCATAATAGAAAAAGAAGAAGAAGAGGAAACCAATGGAAGAAGAAGAATTAACTATATTAATCATCACATAAATAGTCATTTGAAAAGATCAACCTATATGACAAAGAAGCGCCGTCAACAGAATGGGCATTCAGTATCTTTTACGAGAATGACAAGGAAGGGAATTATTACTTATGGAATAATCGCAGCCATCATTTCGGGGATTAGCATCGCTGGCTACAAGTCCATGATCCCCACAAATGGCAACGCTCCAGTTTTTGGTATACCAAGTAATCACTTTGTTAAAGCAAAATATTCCGCTGGTTCAGGTTATGCTTGGGTTAGTATGTCTTCTGGCAGTGCCAAAGGATTAAGGGGCAGCGGCTGAGGAGGAGGAGGCATCATAAACCCTCAATATGTTTTCAGCAGAGGAGGTTTGCAATCTATGCATGTGATAAATGAGGACTATGAAACCCATTCAAAGCATAACTTTAACATAGATGAACTCAATATCTATTCCAAAGATTTGGCTTACACGGATAGCCAAACCATTACCTTTGTTGCTGACAAACCTGGCACCTTTCACTATTATTGTAATATCCATCCAGAAATGAAAGGGGACATAACTATAGAATAAAGTAGTGTATGTGAGAAAGACTGAGACTATGAGCAGTGACAATCAAGATCGTTTAACCTCATCAACCCGCCAAGACATTTTGACTCTGCTAGATAGCTTCATTCATCAAATACAGTATATAAGGAGAATACTTTTGGGCATGTCAATTTCTGCAATTATTCTAGCTCCACTGGCCATTGCGCTTTCCGTTTATCTTTTGTTTCACCCATCATTCTTCGCTGTACTAGAGAGAGAGAACGAATTTGGTCTAGTTCTAACTGTGCTGCTTGGAGCAGTCATCATTACTTCAGGAATATGGCTTTTTACCGGCATAAGGCAATATTCCTCTATGAGTCAATGGAAAAAAAGATATGAGGAATATCGTAGAGAAAAGGAAGCAATAGATAGAAAGATAGCGTCACAATTCGGGTTAGATCAGGACTAGCATAATTAAGTCTGTGTTATCCTTCTTTTCATCTTCTACTGCGGAATTATTTTTCTTTTTAATTTCATCTTTCCTCCTTGGAAACATTTTTTCATAGGGCTCGAGGATATCTCTGCAGAACGCCATACCTTTTTGTGTTGGTCTATAGATTGTGACTATTCTTTTTCCTATTGTCGCTTCTCTTCTCTCTATCAACTCATTGTGTTCGATGTCCTCTAAGATGGGTTTATGTTTTTTTAGATTCAAGCCACAAAAGCTGACAAGAGCTGTTTGGTTTAGCTCGCCATATTCTACAAGTTTTAGTATAACATCTTTGACTATGTATATTCGATCTCTGTACGAGCTCGGTGAGCCAGACATATTTGCTGTTCGCTTGTCAAGTCTGCGATAATAGTTACCACAATATAACCTGTATCAAATTCTCTCAAGTTAACAAGGTTAAGGCATGTTTTAATAATTTGCAGATATGATAGAAACGCCATCAGCATATGGAGAAGCAGAATTTGGCTTGGCCCTGTCCTGACCCTTACGCCAATC
>CAYXGH010000097.1:0-5562 GCA_964464485.1 uncultured Nitrososphaera sp. | reverse complement strand
GTGAAATAAACAGATAAAAGTAGTAGATCCAAAGAAGAATTCTGTATAAGGAAATGTGTAACTGCCCCAAAGTCACTTTTTACGAAGTTGAGTTCAAGCTGGTTGGAATGAAAGTTGTGGCAAACCACAAAAACTGTGGCGACTTTTTAAATGATGATCAGTTCTCCCAATTTGAGAAAGAGCTCACCAAATACTGGGGTTTTGGGGAAAAATAATATAAGCGCTTTATATTCGAAAAAACAGCATGGTTTAAATTTCTATCACATAGCGCATATCTGCCATGCGCCAACTTTATTAATGCCGACTTAGATTGCGTTCTAGGTGATTTCGGATGACCAAAATGTTGAACGTGAATATTGACACCTCAGGTGTAGACGCAAATGAAGCCCGGGAATGGGTTAACGAGCTTGCAAATGTCTACGCAGATATGCAAATTGATGACGTAAACGTCTCAGGCAACAAAGTCTCATTCAAGGCGGGCTTTCAAGGCATGGACGATACAGAACCAGATGACATCAAGACTAAGATTGAAGAATATCTAACGATGAATGAAGCGTTCCAAGCCAACAATATCAACGTCCGGTAAGAGGGGCCACTCGCCTTTTTTTCTATCTTTATACTATCATTGCTTAAGAATCATGATCAAGTGTTACTAACTATTAAATAGAAAATTTAACGCCTATTTTTGCGAATGACTTGTAAAGGTATATGCCTTCGTCACAAGGCTCAAAAGCCTGTTGGCTCAGGCAGGTATGCTAGTGGACAAAAAAGATGCCAGATATGTGAGATATTTATAAAGTGGGATGGGCTTTGGTGCCCATGCTGTGGGTATAGACTGAGGACTAAGCCTAGGAATTTGAAGTACAAGGTAAAACTGAGGGCAAGACCCAGCCGAACTACGTTGGAGATGTCTCAGCCGCCCGTACTAGAAGTAGTAAGATGAAGGTAATCAGCAGCAGCGTCCTAAGCCTCTGTTTACAGCTCTAAATAGCCGCTTTTGCATCCTTTCCAGACTCTGCAGGTCATTAACCAAGTCTAGCGCAAGTTGTACAAGCTTAGAGTATTGGCTGTAGAATATCTCCTTTCTACTTACAAGATTTTTTGCTGCAACTCTTCCTGCATAATAATAGCAGTCTACCAACATACGGCGCTCAAGCAGATGGCTTACCTTTGACATGAAAAGATCTCTGTCATAGTCCTTTGACTTTAATTCTTTGATGGCCTCCATTGATCTAGATATTGCAGGTCGGGTAGCTCTCTCTGCTCCAATACATTCTAGCGCAACATCAACACCTTCTGCCGTTCTAGAATCAATTTGCCTCACTTGTTCCAAAATATGCACAGGCATAGGCCTGTTTCCTGATAGGGCAAGTATTCCATCTATGAACTCATAAGCTGCAATCTTGAGCCACATTGCAGCAATCATAGGATGATTGGTTCCCCTCATTTTCTGCTGGCAAAACAAGGAACTTATTAGCAGTTTCTTGCCTGAAGCGGCCAGCATTTTTTTATATTTTTCTGCTATGATATCTTTGGCTGCAGAAGACAGCATGAGCTTACTGTTATCTTTCAATATGACCATGTCTGCCAGATCAATAATGTGATCTTTTATGGGCCCAGTAAGATACATCAGCTCAACTGGGCGGTTGTCGACCTGCACTACTTGATTGGCTTGATTATGTTCTTGAAATCCTGCAAATACTGCCAGATCGTATTCACAGCAATCAAGCGACATCTCCGATGTACGACAGCCGACAAGTCCAATTGGATATACAATTTCACTAGCAAATACCTTGATGGCTGTCGGTATTGATTCTGGCAATAATGCTGCATTGGCAGCTTCATGAATTTAACCTGTTAGCTGATATGCGGTAAAGATCAATTCTAATATATGAACAGAAACTATATGTTAGACTCATATATGAAGAACCGCAACAAGACCCATGCAGTCTCAGCTAACAAAAACAACAACAACAACACTGATCCAGATCTTGCAAGAAGGGTCAGATCAGGTGAATTTAGAGTCGCGGTTTACGGCCTTGGACATGTAGGCTCCCCCCTTGCTTCTTCATGGTTGCGAGCTGGTGCTCATGTGATAGGCATAGATAACTCCTCTGCAGTGCTTGAAAATGCAAGGAAGGGGAGGACACACATCTATGAGCCAGGAGTAAATGAGGCCTTTTTAAAAGGGCTCAAGGAAAAGCGGTTTTTCGTCTACGGCGACCCCCTCAAGGGTTCCCAAGAGAGCCATTTCAAGTTGATATGCGTGCCAGTGCTGCTTACCGATTCATTTTCTGCAGACCTTTCAGCAGTAAAGCAAGTGGCGACTGCCATCGGCCAAGGCCTGAAGAAAGGGGATGTTGTTTCACTCAATCCAAGTGTGCCACCTGGCACATCTGAAGATATTGTCCTCCCGATCTTGGAGGAAGAGAGTGGGCTGAAGGTTGAACGGGATTTTTACATGGTATATAATCCGGAGCGCATCTATGAAGGCAGGGCGATTGAAGATATTGAAGAGAGATATCCAGCAATCGTGGCAGGCGCCGGCGCCAAGAGCTTAGAAATTGGTGCCAAGCTCTATTCTTTGGTGGCCAAGAAGGGCGTAATAAAGATGGGTAACATCAGGACTGCCGAGACTGAAAAGCTCCTAGAAGGAGTCTATCGAGACGTCAACATTGCGCTTGCAAACGAGATGGCTAAATTCTGCGAAAAAGCAGGTGTTGATTTTTGGGAGGCAAGAGAAGCTGCCAATTCTCAGCCTTTCTGCCACATACACAAGCCGGGAGTCGGTGTAGGGGGTGCATGCATACCAGTTTATCCTCAATTCATACTCTATGCTGCAAAAAAAAGTGGAGTAGAGTGCAGGATCATAAGCTTTGGAAGGAATGTTAACGATGCAATGCCTGCCTATTGCGTCGAGCAGGCAATGAAATTGATTGACAGATCCGATGTCTCAAAGTGTACCGTAGCATTACTTGGACTGGGGTTCAGGGGTGGCGTATCAGACACGCGCCTGTCGCCCACTTACAAGGTCATTGAAGAGCTGAAGAAGTTGAAAGTGAAAGAGATCCGTGTGCATGACCCCCTTGTGACAAGAGACCCTAATCTACCCACAGATGTCATGCTAACATCAGACTTGTCAAGAGCAGCAAAGAATGCAGATCTTGTGATGTTGATTTCAGACCATGCAGAATATCATAATATTATAAATGAAAAGCTCAACGGTGCACCAGTATACGATGGCCGCGGGATCCTTGACAGATCGCGATTTTCTGCCCGCAAGTTTGCATCAATAGGTAGACCTAGTTAGATTTAATACTGCCTGAAAAAAGATTTCATTATATTTGGCTCACGATCGAGATCCTTTGCTAACAGTTGCATGGAAAAATAATTCTGTAGTGTTCATCGATCAGACAAAGCTTCCAAACAAGCTCGTGTACGTAAGGTGCAAAAACTACAAGGAAGTGGCAGATGTGATCAGAAAACTTGTAGTAAGGGGCGCACCAGCGATAGGCGTAAGCGCTGCTTTCGGTCTTGCCCTAGCTGCCCAGCAGAGCAATGCCAAGACATTGCCTGAATTAATGACAGATCTCGACAATGCATTCAAGGCACTCCAGGCGACGCGACCCACTGCCGTTAACCTCTTCTGGGCGTTGGAGCGGGTGATGGGAAGGGGCATGCGTGCCAAGACAGTACAAGAAGCAAAAAGAGCCGTGCTTAATGAGGCTCTCAAGATGGCTGAAGAGGACATTGAAACCAACAGGAAAATCGGAGCATATGGCCTCAAGCTGTTAAAAGACGGCGATATTGTGCTCACCCACTGTAATGCCGGCTCGCTTGCGACAGTTGCCTATGGTACTGCCCTTGGTGTCATAAGGGCTGCTAGGGAATCTGGCAAACGCCTGAGCGTGATTGTCACGGAAACGCGCCCAGTGATGCAGGGTTCTCGTCTCACTGCCTTTGAGCTCCTACATGATGGCATCGATGTCAGCCTGATAACCGATACCGCTGTTGGCCACATGATGTCGATGGGCGCAATCAACCACGTTATCGTAGGCGCCGACAGAGTGCTTCGCACCGGCCACGTCTTCAATAAGATCGGGACATACCAGGTGGCAATTCTTGCCAACAAACATCATGTGCCATTTTACGTAGCAGCCCCTTTGTCAACATTTGATTTTGAAAGTAATCCAGATGATGTGATAATTGAAGACAGATCCGTAGACGAAGTGGTCAAGGTAGGCAAGAAGAGGATTGCACCCAAAGGAGTGAGGGTCTTCAACCCTGCCTTTGACATGACACCCCCGGAGCTTATCACAGGTATCATTACCCAGAAAGGCGTACTTAAGCCGCCATTTGAGAAGAATCTTAAAGCCTTGCTTGGCTGATAAAGTTTTTATCATGTTTTGTCCAATCATGTACAATAGTAGGTAGAGAGCCATGTCAACACAGCAAACAGTCACCGAAGAGCAAGTTTATGCAGCACTGAAGAAGTGCATGGACCCGGAGATACCTGTCAATGTAGTAGACCTTGGACTCATTTATGGAGTCAAGGTTGCTGGCGGTAAAGACGTAGACATCAAGATGACAATGACCACCAGAGGCTGTCCACTTCATGATACCCTAGTAAGTGATGTCAAGCGCTACGTAGGCAAGGTAAATGGGATCGGCAATATCAACGTCGACATAGTATGGGATCCTCCTTGGAGCCTCGAAAAAATGAATCAGGATGTGCGGGAGAAGATTGGCTTTGGCAAGCCAAAGCTTCGATTCCAGATCGACTATGAAAAGAGCAAGCCCATGAAAATGGGCAGATTTTCAAAGCAGGATGACGGATCGCTGATACTTGCAAACAATAAGGATCAAGGGTTCATGGTTAATGAAGCAATCGTAGAATTCTGGAACGCGTGCGACGGAACCAAGACCATCAACCAAATCACTGACCAATTCTCAGCCAAGCTTGGCTTGCCAAGGCAGCAGGTCGAGCAAGAAGCCGTTCAGCTTCTGCAGCAGTTGCTTGAGGCGGAGCTTCTCAAGGCTTAACACTGGAGGATGGATCTTTCTCTCCTTTTTTATCCTAGGCTAGTTGTAGAACTTGGCATGGGTGATGGCACACTTCTTGAAACCCTTGCCAAGCGCGATTGCAATTCAATGTATATTGGAATCGAGCTTGACAATGAGCAGTGCGTACAGGCGCGGTCAAGAATCACTCTTTCCAATGTTATTATCATGAATAGGTCTTTTGAAGACCTTGTTCCTACATTCCAAGATGAATCTATTGAACAATTCATAGCAGTGCTGCCCGACCCAGCATTCATTGATGAGAAAAGGAAAGAGCAATGGAAGCCGTTCTACAAATCTGTGTACTACAAGCTAAAAAAAGGGGGGCGGCTCCAGCTTGTTACAGAATTAACTGACGAGTTATTGCGGCCTGTAAGTGATGATCGGTATTCGGCATGGGCTGATTGGCTTAGGTCTTGCTTCATCTCGCTTGGATTTACACCGGCGGGTCAGCAGGAAGGTGCACCAAGACAATACGTGTCGCGCTGTATCAAGCAGTTC
>CAYXGH010000096.1:0-5577 GCA_964464485.1 uncultured Nitrososphaera sp. | reverse complement strand
ATAGAATTAGACATCCCTTAAAATACCTCCTTGAACACTACATGATTCATCTTTGTTAGGAAGCTATCCGATAGGTGGCAAATTTGGAAAGTACGGCGGTAAATACATACCTGAAACGTTAGCTCCAGCAATCGAGGAGCTAGAATCCGCCTACGAGAAATACAAAAACGACCCCGATTTTCAGAATGAACTTTCTTATTATCTCACTGAATATGCTGGCAGGCCTACACCACTTTACTTTGCCAAGAACTTAACAAAACATGTAGGTGGCGCCAAGATATACCTAAAGCGCGAAGATCTTTTACATGGTGGGGCCCACAAAACCAACAACACTCTTGGGCAGGCGCTCTTGGCAAAAAAGATGGGCAAAAAAAGGATAATTGCTGAAACTGGTGCTGGCCAACACGGCGTTGGCACAGCCATAGCATGTGCAGTGCTTGGCCTTTCTGCAGAAATATTTATGGGAGCTAAGGACTTTGAGCGACAAAAGCTGAATGTCTTTAGGATGGAACTATTGGGAGCAAAGGTTTATCCCGTCGAGTCAGGCAGCAAGACCCTAAAAGACGCAATAAATGAGGCAATCCGTGACTGGATAGCCAATGTGAAGACGACGTACTACCTTATTGGCTCAGCAGTAGGTCCTCATCCTTATCCGATGATGGTCAGGGACTTTCAAAGCGTGATTGGGAGAGAAATAAAACAGCAGATTTGGGAAAACGAAGGAACTATGCCCAACGCTGTTGTTGCGTGTGTTGGTGGAGGAAGCAATGCTATAGGCTCATTCTATACATTTCTTGATAATAAGGACGTGGTGCTATATGGCGTAGAAGCAGGAGGCAAAGGAATCAAGTCGGGAAAGCACTCAGCTAGTCTTGCCGTTGGCTCGGAAGGCATCCTACACGGCATGTTCACCTGTCTATTGCAGGATGAGTGTGGACAAGTCGTTGAAACCCACAGTATATCTGCGGGACTTGATTATCCTGGCGTCGGACCAGAGCATGCAATGCTCAAAGAGCGCAAACGTGCAAGATACGCTACATCTACAGACCAAGAGGCTATTGAAGGATTCCTTGCGTTGTCTAGATTAGAAGGGATAATCCCTGCTCTAGAGCCATCACACGCAATTTCATATGCAATGAAGCTTGCGGAGGAAATGAAAAAGGACGACATTATAGTAGTCACTCTTTCTGGTCGAGGAGACAAGGATGTGGAAATAGTTCAAGACTATCTCAACAAGAACAATAGAAAGAAAAAGACGAAGCATGCAAAATAGAATTGCCGAAAAATTCCGTGAGCTGGCAGAAAAACGTGAAAGCGCTCTTATTTGCTACGTAGTTGCAGGGTATCCAGACACTGGAAGTTCAAAGCAGGTAATCAACGCCTTGGTGAAGGGTGGCGCCGACATTATCGAAGTGGGCATACCTTTTTCAGACCCGATAGCAGACGGCCCCACTATACAAGCAGCTTCAAACTCTGCGCTGAGGAAAGGTATGACACCAAAAAAGGCTCTGCAATTAGTAAGAAGTGTAAGAAAACAACACCCAAATCTTCCCTTGCTTGCAATGACCTATTCAAATATCCTTGTCAGGGCAGGCATGGAAAAATTCATGTCTGAATCCAAGCAATGTGGACTCGACGGGTTCATATTGCCAGACATGCCCATCCAGGAGGCAGATATATATTCATTAACGGCTTCAAAGCTTAACCTTGCTACTGTATTCCTTGTATCGCCAAACACACGAGAGGCAAGGCTGCACAAAATTGTTGCCAGCACTACCGGCTTCCTATATGCTGTATCAGTTTATGGCATAACTGGTGCCCGCAATTCTTTTCAGAAATACACTCTGAACACAATCAGAGCAGTTAAGCAGGTTTCTGGAGCAAAAGTCCCTGTGGCAGTAGGGTTTGGAATAAGCACGCCGGCGCACGTTAAATCTATGATAGCTGCTGGCGCAGATGCAGTTATTATAGGCAGTGCAGTCATTAACAAAATATCGGATGGGTCAAGTAAAAAGATGCTCCGGGATCTGCAGAATTTTGCAAGGTCTATGAAAAAGGCCTGCAAAAACGAGTAGGACAAAATACATTAACACAAGCTGCAAGAAACTATCCAATGAATGAGAGAGAGCTCAAATCGCTATTTTGTAGCTCGCTTAGATCGAATCATGTCAAGAACAATGATCTTATACCAACGTCCGAAATAAGGATAGTTGAAGAAGCGCACTGCCGCAGCTTTGACCTTTTGATCGCAGCAGTGACCAAGGAACCTGATGATATACATGACTATGGTCAGTACGATAACATCCTTGTACGAGCACAGCTGCTTAAACAATTTGCTCGGCATGAAAAATGCAGAATAGATTGCATACGATTTTACCCTGTCGAAATCAAGTCAGATGATGACGTATTAGACGAGCGCCTGCCACAGCAGATAATGGACGCAATATTGGCCTTTGGGCTGTCTATACTGGTGCTTGACAAGAACCATTCAAAACTAGCCCGCGGTCTTGGCAAATTCTTGCCAACTACTCTGATATGCTATACGGGCATCGATGACCACTTCGAAGTGGTTACAAGGTTTGATCATCTTATTTCAAGCGGCGTTCTCAATCTTAAGAAGACCGTTTTGGCTAAGGCACTAGAGGGTAGCAGTAATACTGGCAGTAAAGCCTATAGCCGCCTTGTCGCGCTAGAGCGCATATTTCAAAAAATCATCTTCAATCAGCTCTATTTTGAGAATCTAGGCATGACTGAATCAGAATTAGAATTTTTACAAATGATAACGGGTATTAGGCCGCCGCCGTCCCAAGAAATGAAAAAATTATCAAATCTAATAAAAGAAACAGCAAATGCAAAGATGACAGATTATATGTAGGCCTTAATTTTACAACCATTCCATTTAACTATAATTAGTCTTTAATTAGGTCTTAGAGTACATTCATACTATCCATTATTATTTGATGTGTTTGACTATTACTCACATGAGTCTTCTAATAGAAGAGGAAGAACAAATAGAGGGAGTGCCGGTGTGTGGTGCAAACCTGTCGTCACCAGTAGTCGACGCTGCGTACTACATTGATGAAATCCACTACAGTGTAGGAAACAGGATGTACATTGAGAATGCAGACTAGAAAGAACAACCCCCAAGTTCCTGACACAGATGAAGAGCGGGATATAGAGTTAGAGAATATAATAGGAAACCTGATGATAGCGCAATATCAAGTTGATAAGTTGCGCTCTAGGCTGAGCGAGCGTGTCGGAGGATACGGCTCTGCAGGCAACAAAAAGGCATCTGCACACATTTTCAAACACAACGAAAAATGGTATAAGTTGACAATTCGAGTCGATGAAATGGCAATAAGTCAACGCGAGATGTCTGATGATATCAAATAACGCGCGACTACTAGCGCACCAAATTTTTTTCTTAAAATGGGAGCACGATCCCTGAATTGTCACGTGAATAGTGTATAAAATTCAGCGGCACCTGTAACTTTATACCACCACGTTCCACAATGACTTCGATTTCATCAAGTGAATCTGATGCTTCGGTACCCTCTAGTTTATTTATGATTACATGAATTGATTCGTGAGAAATGAGGGGCTCCATGAAAGGCTCCGCGATCTTGAGAAAGTTGTTAATACCTGCCTTTGCTTCTTGCTCGGACTGTACAATTAGCATAGTCTGGTCATGATATGTAAAATATCCCACTATTGAACCGTCGACAGAACAAGCAAATGCAAAATCGTTTATCCCCATGTTATGATCTATTTAGCTACTTTTGCATGTCGAGCAAATCAAATTAATCTTTATCCCCATAAAGAAGCTTCAATTCTTCAAAGCTAAGCTTTGATCCTGCTTGCAGCTTTTTCTTTGCTTCTTCTTTTAGTTTGAAAAGTGCGTCACTTTGATCGACATAGCCATATTCCTTTCTCTGCTTTCGCCTCATCTCAGACATTGAATCAAGCCGTGCATTGATTGCATCAAACTGCTTTGCGATGCTGTCGTACCTTGTGAGGTAAGATTGATGCGCTGAGGTTAGCTTTCTTTTTGAATCATATAAGTTATCCAGTGCGACATTTATCTTAGATATCTTGATACGAAGCAAGTTGCGCTCTTCATTTAGCTGCTTTATGGCATTATTGATGTTAGCAGATTCCTGAGTAAGCTGGGAGAATTGCTCTCTTATGGTACGCGTAGCCTTGATTGCGTCTAATTTCATCGTGGCGTCCCTTATCCGAGATAAAATCTCGTTCTTTTCACGTTCGCTCTTGTAGTCCTTGGCATCGATTATATCTTGATTCTTTTGGACTATGGCCTGCAAATCCTCTTCCTTCAGAGAAGGAAGTCGAGCCTCCATCATAGAAAGAAAATTCCTTGATTGTGATAATTTTTCACTTACGGACAAAAGCTCAGAATTACGACTATCTACTTCAGAGCGTATCTGCTTTAGCCTCTCGGTGTGAGCATCGAAAAGACTTCTCTGCTCCTTGATGCTATTACCTATTGAGCGGAATTGGTTCCTGTCAATGTCAATAATCTTGTCCGACAGCTCTTTTAGTTCGCTGGTAAGCTGGCGCTTCTGAGCAACAAGATCATTCCACCCAAGAGACTCCAAATCTTTCTCCGACAACGGAATATGGCTTAAAGAAGATGATATAAAAATATAGCAGGTATAAATATAGCATCAGATATGATTGGTTCAACCCGCGTGTCTGCAGCATAACGATTGGTATCTGTTTTGCTGACGGCTGTGAAGCGAGCGCATGACGGTAGGTTTTGCGTCCATAAGATTCACCGATTATTACTCCTCTGTAGACAAGATAGAAAAGATTTGGAGCAAGGGGCTGTGATTTCAGAGGATATCCAGTAGCAGACTAAGAAGTTGAGTGAATACGTCAGTGGCATAGCGTTCTTTCTGCCATTTAGCAATCTCTTGGGAATAGAAAATTGGCTTAACAAGACAAACGATCATATACTGCTAAACGGCATTTGGACAGATTAAAGGAGTTGCAGGAAAATAAAGCAAGCACAGTCTCATCAGAAGCTAGGCTCCTTGCAGAAATTGAAATTGATGAATTTTTTTACCAATTGGTGAGTGCAAAAGATGCTTTGCTGCAGGAAATAAATCAAAAATTACAACTAATACTATCTCTTAAAGATGTGAATACAGAAAAAATTAACTCTAGGCTTAAAGATCAATCTAGAGAAGATGTCATGGCTAAAATAAATCGTGTAGGTAGCGAAGGTAATTGGTTATGGCTGGTAAATGAATTCCATAATATTTCAAAACATAGGCAGTTGGTCGCTGTAAACGACAAGATAACAAAAGTAGCTCTCTACCGCCCGGATACAGAGAAAGCAATGTATAAAGATATACTTGACTATCTGCCAGATTGGTTGAAAAAGTTGGAAAGATTAGTTGCTGATATACGAAGTAAAATATCCAAAATTTATGCAGCAGAGAACAGTTGTCCTGCCTGTATTCCTGAAATAACTGATCGAAAGATGAAGAAGAGTCTTATCGTTAATACAGATAACAATCATAAGCACCTACCGTCGATTTCACTTCACTAGAA
>CAYXGH010000095.1:0-5627 GCA_964464485.1 uncultured Nitrososphaera sp. | reverse complement strand
CAGTTCCTACATTTTTAATCTATGTTTGGAATTCGGAATATAGTGAAGCAGCACTTAATAATTCGTCTATCTATACTATAGATACAAGCAAACCCGACTAGCCGAAACAGGAGTCTGATGCACTATTCAGATCTGCGCAAGAAGTAAAGGCTTCTTGTGCCCGGAAAAAATGGTGTCTGCCAGATGCAGCAACAGGTATTCTGTTGCCTTTGGGCGACGGATACTCCTAAAGCATCTCCTTGGCAAGGGCAAACCACAGGGCTGCTAGGAACCTGGGAGGTAGTCTTGAAGGGGAAGCCACATGTCTTCGAAAGCTAGTTGGGTTTTGTTTTTGTTCTTCATAAGTTGTGTGTAAATGTTGAGATGTAGGGGGAAGAGACTAAATATACCACGATTGTAGGTCAATGCCTAATGTGTCTAGTTTTCTTCCATAGAAGACAGTAATTAATGAGGTGCCAAACAAGACTCTTGAAGTTGTGACAGTAGCTAGGAAAAATTATACTAACTCTATATAGATCAATATGAAATCAAAGGCGTACGGAAATATAGTCTAAACATGATTTCGTGCCTATGAAACAGAGATTTATTTGCAAAGTCAAACATCCTAGAAATTTTGGGATTGCATTGCAGATTATGGCAGAGCTGAAGAGAAGCTGTGGAACTATAAGCATAGCAGACATACAAAACTTAGATCACCAGAAGGCACCGCTCGATAAGAATTCTCTGAAGTTGTGGCTTTATACCCTGCTTGGAAGTGGATACATCGAAAAAGTAAACTCACTTCCGAATGGAAATTGCTATTCGTTGACTTCAAAAGGAGAAGATGAGCTTCGGTATCACACAAGCGTTGAAAGGCGCAAAATGTTCATTCAAAACATGACATACTACTAAGTCTATTGCTTTGATGACCTTTTTTAATCCTTTGCAAAAAGTACATATAACCAACTCGAAGCCCTTGGCGCTTGGTTGTCAGCAGTTAGTTGACTTGGACCCAGGTCTCGTTGCATGCCATCCAATCTAGAATGTCCTTTAAGCACCTCAAGAAGCCTAACAAAGGCCTTACTGTTGATCCCTTTGAGCGCTTGTTGGAAGTGATTGCACATACCTTGAGGGGGCTCAGCGGAGCAATAGAGCGGCATTATGACTCAAGTGTTCCTCTTTTAGTTATTATCTTGTGCAGCAGCGGCCCGCTTATCATCGGCCATATCAAAAAATTATAGCAGTTGCCAGTCTCCCTTTACAGATCGCGAGGCATTGTTGCCAGCCTGTATGTAATGTTCCTCATCAGTATTGAGGCGAATCATGATGCAAATATATTCAAAAACTATCCGTTCCCGCTACCTTCCAGGTTTGGCATCGAGGTTCTGGCTACAATAATTTTTTAAGGCCAGTCATTTTTGCGGGGTCTATGTCATGGGCTAAAATGGCGGAGCGGCATTGCAATTGGCGACAGGGCGGACCTTGACATTCTTTCCATTATCTCGGGCGCATCGATGAATCCATCCAGATCGCTGGCACCGGCTCTACTGTTTGGCACAATGGTGGACTTGTAGTCATGCTAGCCTGCGGCCTTTGTAGGATCAATTGCAGCTGCACTGATCTGCCGGATAAAATTCTGCAATTATTAGCTTTCTTCTTCTTCTTTTTCTTTCTTTGCATCTGCTTCAGTTGGCTCAGTCAACCTGAATCGACTTCCGACCTTTATGATGAATGGTCCTATAAACGTCGTCACTATTGTGACTACACCAAGTATTGGCAAAATGGAATGAGTAACGGCGTTTACATCCTGTCCGCCCTTGGCAACAATCAATGACAGTTCTCCTTTGGTAGCCGACATTCCAAGGCCAGCCCTAAGCGCAGTTGTGCTGTCATAGCGCGCCCTTACCAAAATGCCAGTGACTATCAGGAGCTTTGAGGCAAAGGAGGTCAGTATGAGAATTATCGCAGGAATTATGAATGCAGGGATCAGCGACACATTCATGAGCGCCCCTATTGATACGAAGAATAGCGCTGCAAACATATCCCGCAGAGGGATTGTGATTATCCTTGCCACTGCCGCACTCCTGCTCTCGGCTACAAGTAAGCCTGCAAGAAAGGCACCAACCACTACAGACATGCCAAGGCCGTTTGCAAGGAATGAGAGCCCAAAGGCGATGCTGAGGATCGTTATCAGGAGCAGCGCATAATCGTTTGTTTTGCCGGCCCGATCTATTATCCGGGGGACAAACTTGCTGCCTATTATGATTACACTACCGACAAAACCGCCCACTATTCCAAGGACGATGGCAATGTTCATAACAGACATGTTACCGCCAATAGCAACAAAGGATTGCAAGATGCCAAGAGCGCTGATGGCAATTATATCCTCGACTATCAGCATCCCAAGAATGAGCGTAGACGACTTATCGCGGATTAGGCCGACATCCTCCAGTATCCTGATCGTGATGACAGTGCTAGTAATTGATAACGCCAAGGCAAGAAAGAGAGAATCATAAAAGTGGAACCCAAGGCTTTGGGCGATAAAGAACACTAACAAGAGCGTTCCTAATACTTCTGCAAGAGCAGTAACTATGGATATCTTGCCCACCGAGCGAAGTTTGGCCATAGGGAATTCAGTACCAATAACAAAGAGTAGCATGATTATGCCTAGTTCTGCAAAGAGATTCAGAGTCTCGGGACTCTTGACAAGGCTGAAAGGTGGAGTATAGGGCCCAATTATCATGCCGGCAATGATATAGCCTATGACCATAGGCCTCTTCAGCTTGAACGTGATCACAAGCATTATCGCTGCGACTACCATGATTACCGCAATGTCTTGAACCACAAAGTCTATAGGATCATTACCAATTGCAAAGAACTGCGGAAAAAGGGTATTATTTCCTGCGCTTGTTGTCGTTGCGGAATGGTTCACCGCTATTGTTATGTTCAGCATGCATAAAAAGACAAAGTTGGGCAGAAAGAGAGGAGGATGACAAAACTAATTATACAATACCACATTCAACCATTTCTATTGCGTTTTGAGATCAACAAGCGACGCCTCATCTACCTCGCGTTTGGTGCAGCTGCATTTCTGATTGCCTATTCTACAGGAGCGGCAGTGCCTATGAGCGAGGAGGAAGCTCAGACGTTGACGCGTGAGTTCTCGAAGCAGATAGAGGGGATCGATCAGAACGGTATCTTTCTGAACAACGTCCGAATCACTCTGATAATGTTTGTACCTGCAGTAGGCTCAGCATTTGGAGCATTCTCTGGTTTTGCCACCGGCTCAATTTTCAGCGCATTTGCAAACCAGTCACCCATGCTAGGAGAGGTTTCGCCGCTTGTCATCCTGATAACGCCCTTTGGCATCATGGAAGTGTTAGTCTATGGCCTTGCCATGTCAAGGAGTGTGATGCTAATCTACTACCTTCTTAAGAGAATGCCTTGGAGTAAATACGCTATCCCGACTTTGATAGAACTGGGCATTGCCACAGGAGTGTTGTTTGTAGCCGCAGTAATAGAGTGGCAGATAATAGAGCAACTGGGCGGTCTTGACGCAAGTATTGCCATAGATCCGGTGGTGGAATCATGAGGATTCTTTTAGGCAGCCTCTGCTGTGTACCTCATCATGCTATACTTTCGATAAGACTTATCGGCTGAGCAAATATTTTGTTACAATTCTACCTGTTGTGACCTACAACACTACTCTTGCATAGATTGACCTTCCAATGATACTTCTTCTTGAGTGCCAGTGAAGTGAGATCTAGCCTTACTGACTTTGGATCACTGCAAGTGCCACACTATCACATAGTTGTTGGGATAAATGACATATGTCCGTCAAGCATGGAGAACATCTCTGCGGCCGAGGATGCTCACTAAAATAAGCTAAACCAAGGTTTTGAGATTTTATAACAAAAAAAGAGGGCACAAAGAAGGTATTAATTATTGGCTTTCGCCACATGCAGGACAGATCTTCTGTGACTTAGGCATCTTTGCGCCACATTCAACACAATATCTGATTGAGCCCTTGTCATCACCCCGCATAATGCCAACGGACTTATTTTGTATTGAGGACATACACAAAAATTAAGTCCAATTTAATATTTAAACTCCGGCTAGAAATTGAGGTATGTTTGCCTCTTTGTCTGATCTACTACCATAGCAGACAGATCGCTGAACTCCTTTCCTTCAAGGTCGATAGCCGTGCCTCTGAATGTTGTTTCCTTTTCAGTCGTCAGATGCTCAAAGACCCAAACCTTCAGCTTAGTGGTGTCGATGCCACTTGTACGCAGGAATTTTGCAATTTCAGATTGCATAAAGTGCTTTGATCTGTCTCTTGGCCAAGGCCGAGGTAGCACTATTACGCTCCTGCCCTGTCTAACTGCCTGCAGCATTTCCTGCTTTTTCGCCTCGATGTCGTCTGTCACATGGAAGGTAACAATGAAAGCCTTATCAGTTGGGATGTGGGCCTTGGCGGCAGCCACTTGAATGGAGCTGATACCGGGAATCACCTCAACATTGTCGTTCCCAAATATTTCTAGCAGCCTGTCGACAACCTCCGATTCAGAGAAATTGACATCACCTGTAAAAGGTACAGTGCAGTACTCGTCATCCTTCATTTCTGTGTAAATGTCCTGATAGACGCCTTCTTGTGTCTGCATTGTGACTCGAAATACCTGCTGCCTGCTCTTGTCAATAATAGTTTCGATCGTCGACAGCGGATACTTGTAACCTATGATGTAATGTGACTTGACAATGGCTTCTTTAGCCGCATCGGTAAGATACTTTGGCGAGCCAGGACCGACACCTACAACGAATAGCTTTCTTACCAATATGCGAACTGTAGGCACAGGGTACCTAATTATATTACTTTGCAATTACTATCGTGCTGGCGGTACGTATTTCCTTTATCTTTAGGAGATCTCATGGGACAATCTCAGACTTGCTCTTGCAGAGGTCCTGCTTGACAAAGAGCATCAGGCGATACTTGCGGTACAAGCCATAAACAACTTTGACACTTCAGACGAATTGAACTTCTTATGAAGAGGCTTTTTAAGTCCATTATCCTCATGCACATTAACAGAATAGAGAAATGTTCTTGTCTTTCTTTTATAAATCATATAAGCCTGCTTGAAAGTATAGCAGTAAATTTAAATCGACATTTTTACCAAGTTTATAAGTGGTCTCCAATCCATTCGCTGAAACTCAAGTGGATCTTTTGCAGGATATTTTACCCATCCCTTCACTATCGAGAACTTGAAAACCTTTGCTTTGTAGCCAAGGTTCATCTTCACCTTAAGAAGTGTCCCCCAGTCCTTTTCTTCTGAGATGACGTCCAGAATCTGGACGAATGGGATCTGGAGATTATCAGGGCTCTTGGCAAGGTCTTTTTTGAGGTGCTCTAGAGTGTAGCCTTCAGCCGGCCGAAATATGTTTTCGCCTGCTTCAAAACGCTTTAACTGTCTAATGGAATGTGTTTCATGCATTTTATAGGTCATGTCTGTCTTTATGATAAAGGCAAGACGCCTGTCTGTGACGACTAGCATACCCTCTTTGCCGCGCTTGAAAAACCCTTCTTCTCCGCCCCAGACCCAGAAGAGGTGACCCTTAATCTGTTCGTCCCAGTCGACCAATTGGATGATAGGCTA
>CAYXGH010000094.1:0-5705 GCA_964464485.1 uncultured Nitrososphaera sp. | reverse complement strand
CAGCAATATGGTAGTACTTGTAGTTAGCTACTTTCTGCCATCCTGTGCATTTCATTATAATGTTGTAAGTATTCGCGCTCGGTCGAAAATACAATATTGCATTTGCTGCACATCACTGGCTCACCATGCTCTTCATTGTCACGCATGACAAGTCTTACCTTTCCCACGAGATATATCTATATAGCAGTTCAACTAAAGCCGTCAGTTCCATAGGCTTTGACTAGAGCATCAAGCTCTAGCGTAGTTATAGGAAGCTGTTCATTTGTTTCCCAAAAGTCAAACTGAGGCGACATTAAATATCCCTTTTGCAATTGCACGTGGCCAAGGCCAAGCACATGGCCTACTTCATGCACTGCGGAGTTTCTGAAGGCATATGAGGGCAGGTTTATTTCGGTCTTGCCGTCGCCATGTAGTACAAGTGGCGAAAGATAGAGTCGTAAATCAAAGTTGTTGTTATCCTCCTCCTCCCCGCTGGCGCCGTCCTTGAATGTCACAGATGTATATGCCCCTGTCTGTGCAGGATAATCTGGAAAATCGCTATATTTGTCATAAATGTATACCTTGACGTCACATGATTCAAGCTCTGCATCAGATTTGACAAACCTTGCGGTGATGTTCCACTCTTCTTGGTTGCCTGTGTATTCCTGCAGTGCCTGCCGCCACTTTTGCACAGACAGCTTTGTCCACACATAGTATGCATTGTCAACGCCGTCTTCCTTGTATACGCAGCTCTCTATGTCGTCTTTATCCCAGCTGTGCCTTGTCATAGGAACAAAAGTCTCTGTAAAGTCAGTCTGCTCAGAGTAATACTTTGCAGCCAATCCTGGCGAAAAATTAAAAGCAATAAGAAGAAACACTACTACTGCTGTGAGTGCAAGAAGCGACAGTTTCTTGCACATTTTTTCAGACGACCACTTTTTCGTCCTTATCCAGTGTAGCGATGTTGAATGCCTGCTCTATTGTTGACACAAATATCACACCGTCTCCGTGCTCGCCGGTTCTTGCAGACTCTATGATTGCCTGCACCACTTTGTCTACCTGATCGTCTGGAAGTACTATCTCAAACTTCACTCTAGGTAGTAGATCGTATGCGACTGGCTGACCTCTCCATTGCAAGTGGAGTTCACGCTGCTTACTCCATCCTGATACTGTAGAAATTGTCATGCCCCCAATTTTCATCTGTCTGAGCTTTTCCTTCACGATAGGCATCCTTTCAGACCTAATCATGGCTTCTACTTTCTTCATCTATATAACATTGAGTGTTATGTACCATAAATTGTTATTGTTCTATAGTTATTTTTATTAAAAATGCTTTACAAATTGCCATAATAGAGGTAAGCCATTTGAGAAATAAGAAATTCGTCCTTGATACTAGCATCATCATAGACGGCGAAATAACAAAGATGCTTGAAGCGGGTAATATAGAGCAAGAGAGCGACATTATTATCCCTCTGGCAGTTCTAGATGAGCTCCAGTCTCAGGCATCTACCAACAAAGAGCAAGGATTTGTAGGGCTTGAAGAGATAAAGAAAATGAGGGAGCTCTGTACTGCAAAAAACATCAGCCTCCGGTTTGTGGGTCAGCGGCCTGACCTTGATGACATCAGGCTTGCAAAGCATGGCAGGATAGACGCAATGATCAAAGATGTTGCGATGCACGAATCTGCCACGCTCATCACTGCTGACTATGTGCAGGCGCTGGTCGCAGAGGCGCAGGGCATCAAGGCAATGCATATACGGACACCAACCAAGACGACTGACCTAGAATTTGAAAAATACTTTGACGACACGACAATGAGCGTCCACCTAAAGGAAGGAACATTTCCGATGGCAAAGAGAGGAAAGCCAGGTAACTTCCAGCTTGTCAAAATAAGCCAAGAAAAGAGCACCTATCATCAGCTGTCAAACATAATCAGAGAAGTATCTGAAGCGAGCAGGGTTATAGGTACAGGCTCTGTAGAAATAAGCAGGAGTGGTGCCACAGTCCTTCAGTTTGGCAACTTCAGGATTGCAATAACAAGGCCGCCGTTTTCTGACGGACTAGAAGTGACAATAGTCAGACCAATCATTCGACTTGAACTTGAAGATTACAATGCAAGCAACAAACTGATGGAGCGGCTTTCAGGCAAGGCGGAGGGGATAGTAATAGCTGGTCCGCCGGGGTCTGGTAAGAGCACGCTTGCAAGCAGCATTGCGCAATTCTATACCAAACGAGGCAAGATAGTCAAGACCTTTGAATCACCGCGTGACCTACAGGTGCCTGATGAAGTGACGCAGTATGGTCCCCTTGAGGGCAGCTTTGAAAAAGCGGTGGACATTTTGCTCTTAGTAAGGCCCGACTACACCATTTTTGATGAAGTAAGAAGGGCGCAGGACTTTGAAGTGTTTGCAGACATGAGGCTTGCCGGCGTGGGTATGGTGGGTGTAGTGCATGCAAGTAGCCCGCTTGATGCAATCCAGCGCTTCATGGGCCGAGTCGAGCTTGGCATGGTTCCTCATATATTGGACACAATAATCTTTGTGCGTGATGGCAGCATAAAGAAGGTCTATGAATTGACCCTGACTGTCAAGGTGCCAAGTGGCATGACTGAGGCGGACCTTGCAAGGCCTTTAGTTGAAGTACGCGACTTTGAGTCAGGCGCAATAGAATACGAAATCTACACGTTTGGAGATGAAAACGTAGTAGTGCCAGTGTCGAAGCTGGCCAAGGGCGGCGGACAGATAGAAAGCGGCGTTCACAAGCTGGCGCAGTCCAAGATAATGGACATTGTACGCAGGTTTGATCCAAGCGCAGAAGTAAACGTTATTTCCGATAACAAGGTGAGGGTAAGAGTCAGCAAGGAAGCGGCACCTAGGGTAATAGGCAAAGGCGGCTCCACCGTTTCTGAGTTGGAGGAAATGCTAGGCGTCAAGATAGATGTTGAAGCCAAGACTCCTACTCTAGGCAAAGAAATTGAGTTTGATATAAGCGAAACGGGCTCTTCCATCAATATTCTAGTCGATGATGACGTTATCGGTCATACGGTCGATGTGTATGTCGAAGATGAGTACGTTTTGAGCAGCCAGGTAGGCAAGAAGGCTAGAGTAAAGATAGACAAGCGTAGCGAAGCTGGAAAGAAGATCCTAAACTCAATAATTGCAGGACAAGAAGAGATCAAGGTATTCATTAGCAGACGTTAGCCAATACCTTTGATCCCCTGGTTCTTGACAAGCCTGATGAATTCTTCAAGTTTTTTGAGGGTCTCCGGATGCAGATGGTGCTCGATACCCTCGGCGTCTCGGTTGGCGGTGTCTTCGTCCACTCCTATCATCTTGAGAAAGTCAGCCAAAATACCATGTCTGTCATGCATATTCTTTGCAACAGCTACTCCAGATTCTGTGAGGCTTATACCGCGGTATCTCTCGTAGTTTACATGGCCGCTCTCATTCAGCCTTTGAAGCATTTTGGTCACGCTGGGTGAGCTGACGTTGAGGTAATCAGAGATATCAACTGTAGTGGCATAGCCCTTCTGGGTTATCAACTCATAAATGACTTCAAGGTAATCCTCCATGCGGGTCGTCCTGCCAATCTTTTGAGCGTTGTGGGCATCACGTATGAACTCGAGGCGATTCCCGCCACCGCGACCAGCACCACCCCTTATATCGTTGGCCTTGTCCTTGAATTTCCTTGTCAATTGCATTATCTCCGTGACTTATATAACAATAAATACTATATAGCACAGTTAAAAAATCTTGCAGCGTATTGAACTTCGCTATATCGACTTCGCAGCTCCACTCTATGCTTGAAGACAGAAACAACAACCTTCTCATAGTAGATACTAGGCCATTCTCAAGCTATGGTGAGTCGCACATACCAAGCGCAGTCAACATTGACCTCATGCAATTTCACTGGATCGATACCTCAAAGTCAGGCATCGTACAATTCAACAGGCAAAGCAAACTTTTACTCTCAAACATTGGAGTTTCAAAAGACAAGTTTGTTGTCTTCTATGATGATGTCTCGGGCATGTCCGCCGCAAGAGGCGTCTGGCTCTTACTTTATTTTTCCCATAAGAAAGTCGCAATGCTAGACGGAGGACTCAAGAAATGGAAGGCAGAAGGGTACAAGACGGAGACTAAGACCAACCCATTTGTGCATTCAAATTTCAATGGAGAGCTAAACCCCAAGGTTCTTGCCGACTTTGTACACATAAACTCAGTTATCAAGAGCAAAAAAAAGTCATTCATAATTGATGCTCGCTCAAAAGAGGAGTACGATGGCTCAGCGATCAGGGCAGCGCATGCAGGTCACATTCCTACTGCAATCAATATTGACTGGAAAGATAACCTAGATCATGGAGGTGGTGGTGTTTTCAAGAGTCATGACAAGATGGAGCAGATTTATAGTAACATTCCAAAGGATGCCGAAGTGATAGTGTACTGCCAAGGTGGCTACCGCGCCGCAAATAGTTTCGTCGTGCTCAAGATGCTTGGCTACAAGAATGTGCGGATGTACCTTGGCTCTTGGGGCGAGTGGGGCAACAGACTGGACCTGCCAGTAGAAAAAATGGCTAAAGGTAAATAAAATCCGAGCTTACTCTGAGCAGTTTCTCGTTTCTTAGAAAATAGCAGCTGGTCAGGCCGTATTTTTGTGCCAGTTTGAGCACAAAGAGCTGTATAAAAAACGTGGCTTGTAGCAGTAATTCAATTCCTGTGCGTTTGAATCCGACATGTACTGAAGAGAAGCCTTCTTCATTCAATCTTTTGCTTAACTTCCTGCTGCTGTTGTTGTTGTCGTCGTCATCATCATCTCCTAACACTATTGCCTGATCGGTCTCTTTGAGACTAAATAATGGAGAATGGCAAAACTCTTCAGCGGGATAGGCCATGGCTTTTGCGCCAAATACTTCGTTAAACTTGAGTGCGCCATACATGGCAATTGCATGCAGCTGACTATTGCCAAGTATGAAATAGCTTGTACTACTACTACCACCACCACTATTACTACTATTGCTTTTGTCATCAATTTTGCTGATTGCTTGCTTTGCCTGTTTTTCAGCACGGTTGTACATTTTTCTAAGATTGGATGGTAGCTGTAGCAGCTCTGTAGAAAGTGAGATACATTTGATCATGCTAGCTGTAAAGCTGATAGTTCCAGCAGTAGTGATACCTGTGTTTTTATACTTAAGCTCAATTGTCTGATCGCATGATTTTGCCAGCCTGCTTGATGATCTTGCGGTAAGGGCAGAAATAGTACCGACTCCATGTTTCTTGGCAATTTTGGCTGCAAGAATATTCGCCTGGGTATTGCCTGAAATAGAAACAACAAACAAATTGCGCCTTTTTACCAATAAAGGATTCTTGATTATATCGATAGGGGAGCAGCAAATTGCGTGGCTACCAGAAAAATATTGTGCTGCTAGTCCAGCAATGTAGGAATCGCCTGAGCCAACAAACAAGCAGTTACTGACAGGCGATGATAGGTCAAGTTTGTGGAGGTCCTGAACTTGGTATTCTATTTCTGCTTGCATAGCCTCTATGGCGTTCATGTCATCAAAAAATCAAATGGTCTTTAAAAGTTTGAAGGGTTACTTAGTTCTTAGTTCTTTTCTTCTTATTCATCTTTGTTCTTCTATTCTTCTATTCTTCTATTCTTCTATTCTTCTTGCGCTTCAATTACAATCATAGTCAATGTCGAACGCACTTTATCTATTCTTCTAACATGCC
>CAYXGH010000093.1:0-5722 GCA_964464485.1 uncultured Nitrososphaera sp. | reverse complement strand
ATTTCCCATAAACTTTATAAATAATTTCCCTCCACATAATCAAAAATGCCTCGAGCTGACAGCGGGTATTGTTATGGACACAACATTCATGTTCTGGTTCTGCTGAGGGTTGCCTAGGGCAAACTCTGTGCTTTAGCAAGCACGGCTTATGCAAATCAATTTGGTGAGAGATAAAATTGGTTGAAATGACAGGTGCAAAAGCGTTGATTCAAGCCCTAGAGAAAGAGGGCGTAGACGTAGTCTTTGGACTTCCGGGAGGAGCGAACCTGCCGATATACGATGCGTTGGTAGATGCAAACTTCAGGCATATCCTAGTAAGGCATGAACAATCGGCTGCTCATATGGCGGACGGCTACTCTAGAATAAAGAGAAAGGCAGGTGTATGCTTTGCAACCTCAGGTCCAGGTGCCACAAATCTCATAACAGGCATTGCCACTGCATATGCTGATTCTTCTCCAATTGTAGCCGTAACTGGTCAGGTGCCGCTTGCCATGATAGGCAAGGATGCCTTCCAAGAGACAGACATTATTGGAGTGGCAAATCCCTGCACAAAATACTCATTCCAACCAAGGGCTGCGGCCGAGATTCCAGAAATGATCAAAAAGGCGGTATACATTGCAGAGAGCGGCAGGCCCGGCCCAGTACTTGTTGATATTCCTAAGGACGTACAGCAGGCAACAGCCGACATGAAGTTTCCAGAGCTTATCAAGGTCAGAGGCTATAATCCAAACGTAGAGGCAGACCTCTCAGAGACGGCCAGGGCAGTCGAGCTCTTGCTCAACGCCGAGCGACCGATAATAATGGCAGGCGGTGGCGTAATCCTTTCAGGAGCTTTTTCGGAACTCCAGGCTCTTGCAGAGCTCGGCAAGATACCGGTTGTGACTACGTTCAAGGGCAAGGGCGCATTCCCTGAGAACCACCCGCTTGCCATGGGACCTATAGGAATGCACGGCCACGCAGAAGCTAACAAAATAATCCTAGAGGCAGACTGCATCGTGGCTGTAGGTGCAAGATTTTCAGATAGATCTGTCGGCAAATTTGACGAGTTTGGTAAGGGTATGAGCATAATCCACTTGGATATTGACCCGGCAGAGATCGGGAAGAACAAATCAGTAGACGTTGCGCTGGTAGGCGACGTGAAGTCCTCACTCCGCACACTTGTTAAGATGTTCTCAAAGAAGATGATTAAAAAAGACTCAGATAACCCGTGGCTAAAGCGTAGAAAAGAGCTTATACAGTACTATGCTGAAACCCTCAAGGACTACCCAAGGGAGATAACGGCTAGAAAGTCGCTCAAGAAATTGCGCGAGTTGTTGCCAGCTAATGCCATAGTCACGACAGAAGTAGGCCAGTGCCAAATGTGGGCATCCTTGCACTTTGACGTGATAACACCTGGCACGTTTTTCAGCTCGACCGGCCTTGGCACGATGGGCTTTGGATTTCCAGCCTCAATAGGCGCCAAGGCTGCCAGACCGAATGTTCCTGTAGTCGATATCGCTGGTGACGGATCGTTTAACATGACTGAAAACTCACTTGCGGTGTCGGTACTTGATAAGCTGCCCGTAATAGTATTCCTCATGAACAACTACATGCTTGGAATGGTGGCCCAGTGGCAGCGCACATTTTACAACAGACGCTACAGTGGAGTACATCAGCACAACTGCCCCGACTATGTCAAGATAGCCGACGCATATGGCGCTCAGGGCATAAGAGCGGAATCTATGCACGAGCTTGAGAAAGCTATCAAAGCAGCGCTCAAATCTGACGTAGCAACAGTAATAGACATCCCAATTGATCCTGAGGAAGACGTCTACCCATTTGTAGCACCCGGCACTGGCCTCAAGGACATGATTGTAGGAGCGTAATGGAAAATTGTTTGCAACTACTACCGTTCAGAAAGAATCATGGCACATTGTGTCTGCCCTTGTCGAAAACAAACCCGGCGTACTCTTCAGAATCACCAACCTCTTCAGGGCGCGCAGTTTTAACATCGAAAGCATTACAGTTGGATCAACTGAGCAACAGGACCTCTCTAGAATGACGATAACCACTAACAGCGATGAAAAGACACTTGATCAGTTGGTAAAGCAATTGCGCAAGCTTATAGACGTTATAGAAGTAAAGGTGCTTGACACGGACAAGACAGTATATCGTGAGCTTGCGCTCATCAAGATCAAGGCCGTTGACCCAACAACAAGAAGTGAGATAGTCAATTATGCTACTATATTTCGAGGCAACATCTTAGACATTGGCAAGGAGACAATAACAGTCGAGATAACTGGCACACCCGATAAGATAGATGCATTTAAGAATCTAGTCGAGCATTATGGAATTGCGCAGTTGTCAAGAACCGGAGTTTCAGCCCTTCCTAGAGGTGGAGTGGAGAGTTGAACGCGTCTAAAAACTCATTGAATAACGCCGAAAGTGTCAAGATCTTTGATACTACTCTCAGAGACGGCGAGCAGACGCCGGGCGTGACGGTAACACCAGACCAGAAGATCCGGATCGCGATCCGGCTAGATGAACTTGGGGTCGATGCAATAGAGGCAGGGTTTCCAATAGTATCGCATGGAGAGATGCAGGCAATCAAGGCAATAGTAAAGCAAGGATTGAAGGCTGAAATTTTTGGCCTTGCTCGCGCAAGTCAGATCGACATTGATAGTGCTATCAAATGTGACTTGAAGTACATTCATACTTTCATAGCAACTTCTGACATTCATATGCAGTATAAGCTGAAGATGACGCGTCAGCAGGTCTCTGAGAAGGCAATTAGCGCAGTAGAATATGCTAAAAAACATGGCTTGCACGTAGAGTTTTCAGCAGAGGATGCAACAAGATCTGACAGGCAGTTCCTGCTTAAGGTGTTCAAGGAGGTAGCAGAGGCAGGTGCGGACAGGCTGGACATACCCGATACTGTGGGTTATGCAACTCCGCAATACATTGCCGACCTTGTAGAAGAGGTCAAGCAAGCTACAAGGCTCCCAATAAGCGTCCACTGCCACGACGATTTTGGCTTTGCAGTTGCTAATTCGATAGCAGGTGTAAGCGCCGGCGCTGCATGCGCGCATGTCACAATTAACGGTCTTGGCGAGCGTGCTGGCAACGCATCGCTTGAAGAATTTGTAATGGCGCTACAATGCTTGTACGGCAAAAAGCACAACATCAAGACACAGTTACTCTATGAAACTTCTAAGTTCGTTTCAAACACGATGGGCATAATTGTACAGCCAAACAAGGCGATAATTGGTGAAAACGCCTTTGGCCACGAATCGGGAATTCATACTCATGGCATCATCAGCAATCCACTTACCTATGAGCCCATAAGCCCCGAGCTTGTAGGCAGGAAAAGGTGGCTCCAAGCTGGCAAGCATGCTGGCGCACATGGCATCAAGGCGATGCTTGAAGAGTTTGGTATCAAGCCGACTGACGAGCAGCTTCATATCATAGTGGAGAAGCAAAAGAACATAGCCGACAATGGTAAGCCCATTACTACATCGGAACTATTGTCAATAGCCGGCGGGGTAATGGATAACAACAAATTTGAAGAAAAGTTTAAGCTCTATGACTTTCACATCGTCACTGGAATGAACATCATACCGACCGCCGTGGTAAGGCTCAACGCCAACGGCAAGGATTTCATTGCATCAGACATTGGTGTTGGTCCGGTCGATGCAGCGCTAAAAGCGATACAAAAGATATCAGGAGAGATGGCAAGTGTCAAGATAAGAGAATATAGGCTTGACTCAATAACGGGAGGCTCTGACGCGCTTGCAGAAGTTACAGTCAAGGTCGAGGACAAGGACGGGAACATCGTATCTGCGCGCAAGTCGGGCGAAGACATCGTCGTTGCATCCGTACAAGCAATGATGGACGCAATCAACAAAGTACTGCTAAGAAAGGTCCTCTACTCCAAAAGCTAGATACCGCAGCTCTAACATAGGATATCCAATTGGCAAGATATGATATTTCCCTCATCAAGGGAGATGGCATTGGGCCAGAGCAGACAGCGGCAGCAAAAAAGATCCTTGAAACGATAAATGACAATTCCCAAACAAAATTTGACATACATGAAGTCGAATCCGGCGACAGAGCGCTTGCCAAGTTTGGCAAAGCACTGCCGGAATCGGCGCTAGACATAATCAAGAAATCGCAAGCGTGCCTGAAGGGGCCAGTTGGCGAGACCGCGGCCGATGTGATAATCGTTCTTCGCAGGATGTTTGACCTTTATGCAAATGTCAGGCCGGCCAAGTCGTATCCTAATATTCCGAGCATCTCAAGCAACGTCGACCTTGTCACGGTAAGGGAAAATACGGAGGACGTCTACCTTGGATGGGAGTTCAATACAGACGAAAACACAGTAGTGGCACTCAGAGTTACATCAGAGCAAGCCAGCAGGAGGATCGCAGAATACGCCTTCAAGACAGCGATGGTGCGTAACAACAAGCTTAGAGTAGTCGCAGTGCACAAGGCCAATGTCCTACGCAAGGGAGATGGGTTGTTTTCTGCAGTGTGCAGGTCAGTTGCCAAGAACTACCCGAAGATTCAGTACAGTGAATTATATGTTGACGCAGCATCGATGAACTTAATCCGCAACCCCGAGGAATTTGATGTTATTGTCACCACTAACTTGTTTGGCGACATACTGTCTGACGAAGCTGCTCAGGTGGTCGGAGGACTTGGCATGGGACCAGCTGCCAACATTGGAGATCAGTTTGCTCTCTTTGAGCCAGTGCATGGCGCTGCATTTGACATTGCAGGAAAGAACGCTGCCAACCCTTCCTCTATCCTTCTGTCTGCAAAGATGATGCTCGAATGGCTCTCCGATAAATATGGCGATAAGAATTTAATGGCAGAAGCTAGACGGATAGAAGATTCCATTGTCAGTATGCTCAAGCAGGATAAAAAGACAAAAGATATCGGCGGCAAGCTCTCCACCACCGAATTTGCGGCACTTGTCGCAAAGGGGATGTATTAGCTAACCTCTTGCTTTGATCTGATTGTCAAGACCCGAATGTCTGCAGCAGACAAACTCCGTAATTGAAGCTACAATAGTGTGAGAATATCGAGTCAATACTATCTAACAATGACCCATAATACAGGTAGCTTGGCCACTAGGTATCACGGATAATATCTCAGTGCTCAGAACTGGCAATTATTATCTACACCTTCTAGTGACTCTATGTTCTCTAATATAAAACCAACTTCAAGCGAGTGGGCCTTCCTTGACGTGCACAAGAAACATTCTCAATAGACGCTTTTTATATTTCATTTTTAAATACAGTACTAGTAAGAGCCTCTAGGTGCCCTTTTTTGCCACGCCAGAAACATGAATACAAAAGGAATGGTCATGACCGCCGTCGCTATCAGAACAGGCTGGAATGCGCTCGGATCGACGTCTATGCCGGCGAGCTGCATAAACGGCAAAGGGAATACAGTGAAGAGCCAGAAAGCCACAATGATTCCTATTAGGTAGTAATTTCTCTTCAAGAGAGTCGTGAACCCAAGCCTATCTATCTTTTTCCTGTCGCAGCTGATGCATTTAGTAGTGTAGCCGGACACATCTGCTGGGACAGTGCACGATGTACATACTCTGCTTTCACAAAAGTAGCATTTTCTCTCAGCAAACCGCGAGCCACAAATGGCACAGCGCTGTTGTTGTTGTTGGTCAGCCATTGTCCAACGATATATTACCAGAGCTTCTCAACAATATTACTCTATCCTG
>CAYXGH010000092.1:0-5753 GCA_964464485.1 uncultured Nitrososphaera sp. | reverse complement strand
GTGTGAGTTTTGAAGAACTACGGCAAAACATTTAATTAGATATCCATTATCCTTTGGATTGTTCTTGGTAGTCAAACATTCTTCCAAAAGACATGCTGCACCCAAAAAATCTGCTACTGCCAAAACGACCAAGAAGACTAGTACCTCAAACAGAAAAGTTGGCATAAATGAAAAGCAGAAAGAAGAGCAAGGCGGCACAACCACCAAGAAATCGTCCCGCAGGGCAGACGAGGTAGTTATTTATGCGGAATTTGAATATGAGCTGAAAGAGATTGATGCTCAGGACAACAAGGTACTGATTGGTCCTGCTTGGCTTACAAGGTTTGAGAGAGCAAGGATAACAGGAGCAAGGTCACTTCAGCTGTCACTTGGCGCACCTCCACTTGTCAAAGTGCCTGAACATGCCACTAGCTCGATTGAGGTTGCAGTTGAAGAAATAGAGCAGAAAGCGCTTCCAATTTCAATAAGACGCATACTGCCAAGCGGTACATACCAAGATATTTCTATAGAGTGGTTGAAATAGCCAGATCAAAATTTAGATTTCTTTTAGCCTGCTTTCGTCAAAGATATCAGAGCCATACCAGCGGTAGCGAAAGTAATCAAGGCACCACTCGTGAAAGGTGGGGTCGGAGCTGAAGAACATCATGTTCATATCAGTCTCCCCCTTTTGTGTTGGGAAAAGGACTGAGGCCCGTTTTTCGTTCAGTATCACTGCGACCTGCACACTTTCCACCATTCTTCTTTCTATTGCCCCTTTGCTCAAGAGTTCATTGTGACCAAGCTTTTTCAAAAGTTCCTTTCTGCCTTTTGGGATGATAACATTCTTTGGAAAGACGTAGCTATATTTTACGGCCCTTTCCTTTACCCTAGTCACTGCTGGCTCAATCAGATCTATTGGCACTTGCGGCACAATTTCATAGATGTATTGGTCAGCCTCCCGGTAAATGTCCTTCCAACGCTCAAGTATTGCTACAATGCCCTTGATGAACTCGCATTTGTCAAGCGCCCCCAGTCTCATGATAAATTTGATCGGGAGCTCGCCCAAGACATGCTCGGAAAAATACTCCTTATATTTTGAGAGATAGTTGAACGTTGGGATCTGCTTGATTATAGTATTGCCAAAAGTGGTAAGCGAAAATATGCCCTCTGGGTCTTTCTCAATTAGGCCAGCGTCCTGCAGGCGACTGACATTGCGATGGACCTCCTGCATGGTGATGTCGAGATCCTTGGCAAGTTGCGATATCTTGGCGCTTTTATTATTGAGCCGGAATACTATTGCTAGTCTCTGCTCACTTGCAAGCTCGAAGAAAGTCTTCTCGGTATTGGCAAATGTTGCTAGGGCGTCGTCGGAGGCATCAGGCATGGTATTGCATGAAACTGATCAATGTTTTAAACATTACATGTGCACATTAGTAGTTATGGGCATGTCCCTCTTCTGAATGCGTACGGTTTGTCCTGCGCAGGGTTATTATACCTAGTACAATGAAGCCCACGCCAATTGCCAAGATAAGATAGTCAGCCAAAAGTATCCTAGCCCATACAGCGTTTATGGTCGCCGCCCAGATGAACAAGAGCGCCAAAAACACTAGCGCGATGCCTGTGATGGTTTCACCGTTGATCCATTGTTTTCCTCCGCCTCCAGTCATATATCCAATATAGCACTTCGGCAGCATTATTAAATTCTTCAATCATCATTAGGTAGAAAAATTGCTAAGGCTAGTGTTCACGAACCAAAGTACCTCTGCACTGTTCGCAGATCTGTTCATCAATGTTTGACTCAATGCTGTGGTGAACGTCGCATATAATGAGTGTATATCGCATATAGTTGCACAGACCCACGAACTTGGCAAGTGTGCTTGGAGTGTAAGCTTTGTTTGTAGAGAGATCCTTGGCAATGTCGTCTATCATACGCATGACTTCTCTAACTGATTCAAGCTTTGAAATGAGCTCTGTATCTCCTCTTGTTCCCCTCACATAGTTGCTGACCGCGGCCTGTGTAATGCCAAGATCCTTGGCAATGTCTTCTTCCTTGAGGGAATATTCTCTAATAAGCTTCTTTGCAAGAATAGCCCTGACGGCTGGAATGAGTGATTTTGCTTCTATCTCTGAGGGGAGCAGCATTTAGAGATACAAATGAAATTCGTTTTTTTTATTATTTAAAGGTTCTTGATGAATTCTATTCTTTATATTTGGCAAGAATAGAGGATAAGAAAGATGAAGGCAGTCTTTGTAAAAGGACACAACGCGGTTTCTGTAGATGATGTCAAGGTACCAGACCTGGCTAGCGCAGGTGATGTTCTTGTCAAAATGCGCGCCTGCGGGCTGTGCGGGTCGGATCTGGAAAAGATCTATGGCGAATATAGCATGGCCTCGGGCAGGCTAGGTCATGAGCCTGCCGGCGAGGTTGTAGCAATTGGCAAATCTGTCAATGGCTTTGCATGTGGTGACCGTGTCTTTATCCATCACCATGTCGCATGCTATTGTTGTCATTACTGCCTTCATGGTGACTATACGATGTGCCCTGCATATCAGACTAGCAACATCAGCCCGTGCGGTCTGGCAGAGCATTTCTTAGTGCCAGAGTGGAACGTGTTAAGAGGTGGCCTGATAAAACTGCCAGACAATGTATCGTTTGATGAAGCATCACTTGTTGAGCCGCTTGCATGCTGCATTAAGGCATGGAAGAAGTGCAGTTTCCAAAAGGGAGACGATGTCGTGATACTTGGCTCTGGTCCAACCGGATTGATGCACGTGCTCTTGGCTCTGGCATTTGGGGCAGGCAAGATATTTGTCATTGATATCAATGATTTTCGTTTGGACTTTGCCAAGAAATATGGCGTGCATGTGTTTAACCCTATTTCTGATCACGACTTTGCAAATAATATCAAGTTAGAAACAGGTGAAAGGGGTGCCGATATTTGCATCATTGCGACAGGAAATATGAAAGCACTACTTCAGTCATTTGACCTGACTCGGAGAGGCGGTAAGATAATGCTCTTTGGAGTCCCTCCCAAAGGGTCGCAGATGTCCTACGACATGAGTAAGCTCTACTCGAGCGAACACTCTCTCATCCCAAGCTATGCAGCATCTGAAATTGAAACAAACCAAGCGCTGAAGCTGATAGCAGAAGCTCGCCTAGACATAGGATCCCTTATTACTCATAGGTTTCACATTAGCAAGGCTGCAGAGGCGGTAAAATGCGCTTATGAGGCCAATGATGCTATGAAGGTAATCATAACCACAGATTAATGAAACTATATATAATAAAAATCACCTGTCTGAGCTGATCGACCATGGACTGGGGAATGCAAAACAGACTAGCTAAGGTAATTCATCCCGAAGACGGCCGTTGCCTCATGCTTGCAGTTGACCACGGCTACTTTCTTGGGCCGGTGGAGCGTCTCGAGGTTCCAAGAAGAGCTATAAACCCACTTTTGCCCTACGCTGACTCGCTTATGCTCACAAGAGGCATCCTGAGGACATCAGTTGACCCCAAGTGCGACGTTCCAATAGTGCTGCGTGTTTCTGGCGCAACCAGCATCATTGGCGAAGACCTTTCAAAAGAAACGATTACGACTTCAATTGAAGAAGCGATCAGGCTTAATGCATCATGTCTTGCCCTATCAATATTTGTAGGCAGTAAGTATGAGCACCAGACGCTTGCCAATTTAGCAAAGCTGGTAGATGAAGGCGAAAAGTATGAAATACCTGTCCTTGCAGTGACTGCAGTCGGCAAGGAGATGGGGCGTGATGCACGTTACCTTGGACTAGCATGCAGAGTTGCTGCAGAACTTGGCGCACATGTAGTGAAGACGTACTATTGCGACAACTTTGAGCAAGTGGTCGAAGGATGCCCTGTTCCACTTATAATTGCAGGTGGCAAGAAACTCCCCGAGCCAGAGGCACTTAAGCTTGCGCACGATGCAATAACGCACGGTGCTGCCGGCGTGGACATGGGAAGAAATATCTGGCAGTCAGATTGGCCCGTAGCAATGATAAAGGCAGTGCAGGCAATAGTCCACAAGAACGTCGATGCCAAAGAAGCATACGCTCTCTTTTTAGAGGAAAAGGAGAATGACAAGTCAAGCCACAAGGAAAGGCAGAAGGTTGTTAGGACGACAGTCAACCACTCGGTGCGTTTTGACTAGCCGGCAAGTTTAGATAAATGCTGGTGAACCATCTTCCATTGGTCCTTTTTGTCTTTTTGCAAGACAATCGTTACTCGAGACTTGTTATTGACTGACGTACCACGGAAGCTGTAGTCGTCGATTATCATGCCGGTAACTTCAAGCAAAAAAGTAGCAAGTGCAACATCGCCCATTACCTCAGTGTTTAAGTTTTCAATCTTGAAATCATAGTCGGAGAGGCTGGCAAAATGTAACTGTTCAAGCATGAGTGCCCTTCCAAAATCACGTCTGTCGTAGGGTGGCGAGTCGCCAAATTTCGTAAAGCGCGGATCAAGAAATTCCTCTATCTTTTCTATCTCCTTGCTTTGGGCAAGCTGAAAATATTTGTAAATAAAGTCCCTAACCTTAACGGATTCGGTAGATGACAATTATTATGTTCATTAAATTATAGAGAATAGAATTTTTATAGCTTTACGATTTCTGTAATCTATTGAAGCCTGTTTGTAATTATTTATATAATTAAATATTTCAGAAACTTTCTTAATGAAATACTCTTATCAAGATTTTTAGTTAGCTACGTTGCTCGAGATGGGTTGGTGATTATCTAGAATACATAACGCAATGGTGGGACAATGAGCTACTACAACTACTACTTTTTCCAGAACAATAACAAAGACGTAGACTTGCACTTTCTAACTCGAGTTCTGTTAGACCGTTCCACGTTACCCAAATTACTGAGGGTAATTATCATGTATTCAGGAATATAGAAGTCAGGCGTCAAAGCAAATGCCATATGTGAAGGCGGGTTAATGCTTGCATATGGCTTTAGATAACAATATCGGTTCTGAAAAGACATAGTAGCACAATAAAGTACAGATAATGATAGGCTTGGAATCAGATACGAAGGTGCAGAACCAACCAGTATTCGCATATGGAGACGTATTGAAATGCAGGGCTTTATTCCAGGTAAAGTATTTCCATTGTATAGGCGCTCTTGCACAGTGAACTCTTCCCTTCCAGGCTCTAGTTCTTGAACATATGCTCACAGAGCAAACTAACATAGAGTCTATTTTATATCAGCTATATCCGTATGTGCATTACTAATATGATCTTGTAATTCCTCTTTGTTGCGGGCTGTCAACCCACAAACATCGCACGTCTGTTGCCTTGGTGTCAAATCCTCTGGTTCCTTTCCACTTGTAAGGTCCAAGTATTGCTCATCAGGTCTTGCAGCCTTTATTTCGGTATAGTTGTTTTCTTTCTCTTGATCAGTATTTTTTGTTTCCACCATATATGCCAGTAATGATCAATAAGATTGTACAATATAAGGTAGTATATGGTTGAGATAGAATGTTAGCATCATGTTAAGAGGGGAAAACAAAAGCCTGCCGATATTTGTGAAGATCCAAACTTTGACCATCGGCTTGATTTAGCAGTTGCTGGAGCCCAACTGTTTGTTAAAGATCGCCTTTTCACAAAGATCATAGGAGAAAATGCTTCAATCATAAATTGAAGCAAGCTCATCAATTAAAAAATTATAAACAGTTCCAGACTATGAGCGAAAGGGGAAATATTTTGGCTAATGATGATGATGATGATAGTCATAGTCAGGAGCCTAACCTAGGT
>CAYXGH010000091.1:4092-5785 GCA_964464485.1 uncultured Nitrososphaera sp. | reverse complement strand
CCAATCAATCGTCTAAAAGCCCTTTCAAATGCTGCTTCCCTGTGGGAGTGATATAGTTCATTGTAACGTGGCTTCCGCCACGACCTTTGCACCCAATCAAATTAGGGTGAATTACTGCGCGCCATCCTTGGATGGCACCTAGTTTCTCCTGGCGCTTGATCTTCTTCCTGACGGTCTCTTCGTCAACTCCAACCCGTTTAGCGATGCTCGAGTAGGACTCTCGAACATTCCATTGCATAGACTGGGGAGTCCCGATTTCCTTCATTATCCGAAGATCAAGAGTGTCCGGTCGATGTATACGGTTGGCAAATCGGACATCGTTACCCCCAGGCATGTCTGAAATAGCTCTCATATGTAGGCTGGATAATAAAAGTATCTTTAGTCTAAAGAATCTCGATGAAAATTGACAACCACCTACACAAAGGAAGAAGGCGATGAGCGAATATTAGAAGAATCTATGAGGAAAGAGACTAGAATGTCGTTGAGTGAACCGAAAAGGGAAACAGGCATCAAGAATCAATCGACCACGAACGCGGTAGAGGGCTATACAACCTGCTACGTAACCTCTAAAGACGGCACTACCATCGGCTATCGTCAGCTCGGCCATGGCCCAGCGGTGGTGCTGTTGCATGGCGCCATGGAGTCGGCCCAAAGCCACATACAGCTCGCTGAGGCGCTGGCTGATACCTTTACGGTCTACTTGCCCGACCGTCGTGGTCGTGGCCTAAGCGGCCCATATGGCAAAGATTACAGCATACAGAAGGACGTTGAAGATATGGACGCCCTCCTTACCAAAACCGGCGCACACTATGTTTTTGGGGTCAGCTCAGGAGGCATCATCTGGCTCCAAGCTGCACTCAGCTTACCCGCTATTCACAAAGCTGCTATCTATGAACCACCGCTGCTCATTAATGGTTCCCTGCCGATTGCTTGGTTGACACGCTTTGACAAGGAGATAGCCCAAGGCAAGGTTGCCTCGGCGCTAATCACAGCCATGAAAGGAACGCAGATGGGGCCTCCTGTATTCAACGTCATACCCCGCAGGCTGCTCGAGCTGCTCACGAACATGGCGATGAAAAGTGAGGATAAGAAAGCCAAGGATTACGACGTAACGATGAGGATGCTTGCTCCGACGCTGCACTATGACTTTCAGCTGGTCGTCGAGATGGCTGAGAAGTTGGAGAGCTTCAAGGCTATTCTGGCCGAGATGCTTTTGCTCGGCGGTAGCAAGAGTCCGGCTTACTTGAAAGTTGCACTTGATGCTCTAGAGAAGGTCTTGCCACGTGTCACACGTATTGAGTTCCCCGGACTCGGTCATGGTGGCTCAGGTAATACTAATAGAGGCGGCAAGCCGGAACGAGTAGCACAAGAACTGCGCAGATTTTTTGCCTAATCGTATAATAAGAGAAGACCAGACACTAACTACTCTAGTACTGTGCCTGACTGTTATGATATATACAACACGGCTATTATCAAGCTATATCTACTATGCCTATACGCCAAGGGTGTGAAAAAAGAATATCATAAGCCTATGCCAATGAAGGGAAAAGAGGAATTAAGTTCAGTGCTGCCTTCTTGCTCCACATGCGGGGCTACATTGGACTTGAAACTTCTCAGGTCTTTTGGAAGCAGACGTATTATTAGCGACGATGGAAAATCATATTATTGTAATAATCCACTGTGTCCTCCTGAT
>CAYXGH010000091.1:2526-3992 GCA_964464485.1 uncultured Nitrososphaera sp. | reverse complement strand
AGACAAGCAATAGGCTAAAACTTGTGGCTATAACGCTAACCTCCTATCATTGTAGCTGGTTTAGCAGCTCCGTGATATAGTTCCATCAAGCTGGGAATAAGTAGGAGAGAAGGACTAAAACTCGCAAATGGCCTCTATCCCACAGATCGACTCACAGGCAGGCATAGACTGTTACTGCACAAACTTTGCCGGAACAGGGGGGTCGATAAAGCAGGGGAGCGAAGGGTTTATGGTATCTGAGCTAGTGGACGAGTCGCTCGATATATCACTGTCGTACCATGAGAGTCACCGCTACCCGCTCTATATCCTTGAAAAGCAGGACATCGACTCCAACCACGCCTTATTTGAAATTGAGCGTGAACTGCACATGAGATTTAGGGTAATGGGTATAAAGGATGCCAAGGCTGTGACAACGCAGTATGCAGGCATGGAGCGAGTAATGAGAAATCCACCTGCGGAGTTAAGAAGTAGACACACACGGCTTACACTGAAAGGTTTCACCAAGCACCCGCTTGAGAAGAGATTCCTTGCGGGCAACAAGTTTGAGATAAGGATCTACAACGTCCGCTCATCAGATCTCTCTAGCTTTGTTCCACAGATTAGCAAGGTGGGCAATTTTTACGGCCTCCAGAGGTTCGGCAGCGAAAGGTTGGTGACCCATCTTGTTGGTAGGGAAATTGTCAAGCGCAACTTTATACAGGCAGTCGAGTTGCTGCTCAGCTACACTACTGAATTTGATACTCAGATTAGCAGAGAAATCAGAAACAGGTGCGCTGACCCAAGGAACTATCGGCAAGTGCTCAAGATGCTACCAAGAGGCATGGACATTGAGCGACAGGTGCTGTCGGCACTAGTCGCCGGTAGGAATGCCATTGCAGCTCTGCGTGCAGTACCAATCAGGATCCGGAGACTATTCGTCCAGGCATATCAAGCGTATATCTTCAATAGATGCCTCAGCAGAGCCATCATGAGAGGCGAGGATCTGCTGCAGTCGCAGACTGGAGACCTTTGCTTTGAAATGGAGGGGCCGGCGACCTTTGGCAGGATAATAAAGTACAATCCCAACTCAAAGACAAAGTTGGTTCCAGCAATAAGAATGGCAGGATATACCTTCCAACCTGGCAAAGGCAGATTTGAAAACATCACAAGAGCAATACTGCAGGAGGAAGAGGTAGCTGCAAAGGACTTTTACATCAAGGAAATGCAGGAGCTGAGCCACCAAGGAGGCTTTAGACAGGCTCCACTCTGGTGCACGGATTTTTGGTATGAACGAGACCCACTGAGGGTATCATTCAAGCTGCCTAAAGGATCGTATGCGACCACGCTTTTGCGCGAAATAATCAAGCCAGATGATCCAATCAGAAGTGGCTTTTAGTAGCTCAAGGTGGGCACAACACCTAGATTTCAACAACAAATCAAACCAAAAGATCCTCCTGATTACACTATAGTTGTATGTAAGAGAGAAA